>NZ_JAUMTJ010000042.1:0-84222 GCF_032654765.1 Bradyrhizobium sp. 33ap4
CTGATTGCACACATCAGGCTCCTGACCCGCAGACTCGCGGCTGCAGCTAAGGTTGGGTGATTTATGAGTCAGACTCTCAGGACCCTGGCGCGCGTCGAGCTTCTGGTTCTCGACACTGGGGACTTGCCCCGATGACTGCCAAGCAGCAATGCGACCTATTGGAGATGATGGAGGATCGCCATGGCCGCGGCTCGACCGTGGTGACAAGCCAGCTCCCGGTCGAGCATTGGCACGAGCTCATCGGCAACCCAACCATTGCCGACGCTATCCTCGATCGCCTCGTGCACAACGCCCACAGGTTCACCCTCAAGGGCGAGAGCCTACGCAAATCCGCCGCCAAGCGTCAGACGCTTGACGACGAGCCCGCCAACTGACCTGATGACGACGTCGTCGCGAGAGCCCGCCTCGGCAGGCGGCCGGGATCATCGGAATCCCTGGCCGCCTTCAATCGGTACAGGCGGCCGACTTCGGTCGGAATCCACGGCCGACTTCGTCGGAATGCGCAAGATAGGAGAGGAGACCACCCCTATCTCAACTCTCATGTTCCGTGCTGCGTTTCAGTTCACGATTAATGCGATCTTTGATCCGATAGACAGCAAGAAGTTGTAACGTCGTTCGGGTCTTGCACTGATCGCCTTGGCATTGACCTCAAAAGTGTAGCGCTGCTCGCCCGGTATGCGCGCTTCTATGTTGCGTGAATACTTTTCAACACCGATGACATTTGTCCCCATCGTGGAGCCGCAGATTGATCTATGATCTCAATCATGAGAGCGTTGATCGATAGCGAAGAAAACCGCCGATCCCACAGGACCGGCGGCCAAGTCAAGGGAGGAAACGCCCGTTAGGGCAGCAGTACCGAAAGTACCGCCTATGCACCGCCAATCTCTTGGCGGATCTCGAATAAACGTTTTCGCTAAGAAGCTAGAAGATGATCCTGACTTACCGAATGGAGGTGCTGCGACTAGGCCGACGCGGCTCCAAGTAATTCAATTGAGGCGGCACCAAAAGAGAAAGTTACGTACGTATCGTACCAACTGAGCTATTTCCGCTTTCACGTTGCATCTTGTGCGACTCTGCCAAGCGATTCACGAATGCCATCGACGAAGTCCCGGGTCCCACGGTCGGAAACTGGCCGCCAATCGCAAGAAATTCATAAGCAATACGTGCCCCTGTTGAGTAAGCACTGACTCGGGGTGGAATTGCACGCCACAGGTCGGGTGATGCCGATGTGCCAAAGCCATGATTTCACCTTCATCTGAGCGGGCTGTCACCATGAGGTCCGTCGCTTCTGATAGATCGAGTTCGACCGCTAGAGAATGGTACCGCCCAACACGAAGTGGAGACGGGAGTTCCTTGAACAACCCTCCGCCGCCGTGCGTTATGGGTGAGGCTTGGCCGTGCATGGGACGATGTGCACGCACGACACGTCCCCCGAAAACGCTCCCAATACACTGGTGGCCGAGACAGATGCCAAGGATTGGGACACGATTCGAAAGTTCGCGGACAACCGCGGTGGATATACCGGCCTCCATGGGGGTGCAGGGACCGGGAGATATGACGATTGCGCGCGGCTGGAGCGCAGCAAGTTCAGTGACGCTGATCGCATCACTTCGGACCACTTGCGTCTGTGCACCAAGCTTGCGGAAATAGCGCGCAATGTTGAATACGAAGGAATCGTAATTGTCGATTATGACAATCAAAATGCACCAGATGGTTCGGCCTCAAAGGCCTCGAACAATCGTTTTGCCTTGGCAAGTGTCTCCTCATATTCTGCTTCCGGATTCGACATCGCCGTTATTCCACCGCCTGCATGAAATATAGCCAGGCCGTCCTCGATCACGACGGTGCGGATCGCGATGTTCGTGTCCATGTGTCCATTGAATCCGATGAAGCCGATCGCCCCGCAATAGACCTCTCGGGCCACTTTCTCGATGTCCGCAATGATCTCCATTGCTCGCACCTTTGGAGCGCCAGTGACGGAGCCGCCGGGAAAGCAGGCGCGAAGTAGACTGACAGCGTCTTGCTCTGCAGCAAGCGCGCCTCTCACCACCGAGACAAGATGGTGCACTGAGGCATAGGTTTCGAGGTTACACAGTGCTGAAACTTCGACCGAATCGTCTGTGCAAACGCGTGACAGATCGTTGCGCAGCAGGTCGACGATCATAATGTTCTCGGCTCGATCCTTCTCGGATGCGAAAAGGATTTCGGCACGGTGCAGATCTTCCTTGGAATCAGCGGAGCGCGCGATTGTGCCTTTGATCGGTCGTGTTTCGACCTGCCGTCCATCAAGTCTCAGAAATCGCTCAGGAGAGCTCGACGCAATCGTCAGCGTGTCATAGTGCAGGAGAGCTGCAAACGGGGCTGGGTTCAAAGACCGAAGCTGGCAGTAAAAGGTGAGCGGATCGAACAAGGGCGACACTTCGGCACTGAAGCGTTGGGCGATGTTCGCCTGGAATATATCTCCCGCCAGGATCAAATCGACGACGCGCTGAACGGCCGCTATGAAGTCGTCACGGCTAAAATTCGAATGCCATCGCCCTGCGGTGCTGGGTATTATGATCCGCGGCGGCTTTGGCCTGGCAAGCAGTGCTGCAAACTCGTCGGCGCGACGACGCGCGTGCTCGGCTCGTCGAGTGGGGTCCTGCTCCGGCCAGCCGGTCGAGACGATCCAGCACTTCTGGTCCCGGTGATCGAAGCTGACCACCACGTCGTAAAAGTGCAATATTGATTGCGGCAACCGTAGACCCGCAATTGACGGTGCCGGCAGCCGCTCCAATGTTCGGTTTAGATCATAGGCAAGGAAGCCGGCTGCGCCGCCTTGGAATGGGGGGAGATCGGGGCGATACGCTTCTTTGTATCTGGCAAGAAAATCGCGGAGAACTTCCCATGGATCCCCTAAAATTGCCTCGCCGTTCCAACTTGCCTGTCCATCAGCGACTAAATAGGTGCTGAACGGCTCGCAAGCCAGATATGAGTAACGGCCGAGCAGCTCATGCTTTGCGGCGCTGTCGAGAAAGGTAAGCTGCGGCCGCTGCGCAAGACATCGCAGCGCCTTGACGGGCTCAATCCACTGCAACTCGCGGACGTGCATGGCTCTCTGCTACGACAACCGGCAGGTTGTGAGCCCTGCGCCGCGTGATGCCCTCAGAAGGAGGGTTATTTCCGTGCCGCGCGTACAAGACTTGCGGCTGATCATCAAGCTACTCACGGCCGGCTGGTCCACTACGCCGAGCGACTTGCGTTAGCCCTGCCGTTCCAGCGAAATGCACGTCTTTCGACAGCTCATAGTCAGCGGCAAAGCGCAACTCCCGGAGCGGCCGTACGCATCGGATCGCTTCTCGATACAAATCGTGCGTCTTGTACGCAGCGAGATCCGTCTCGCTGTCGAATTCACCATACACAACGACATCAATATCATTGCCGAGCTGGTCGCTCTTGCGGTTGCGGGCAATCTCGAGCCGGCGTGCATATGGGATCGAGGTGAGAACCGATAGACCTTCGACGACTTGGTCGATATCGGCTTTTTCCTTGGCTGTGAAGAAGACGATGTGACGGATCATGATGGCCGTAAACGTGACGCCGCAACTTGACCACTTGTTATATGGGGATCTAGCTCAAGGCAATGCCGAACGCATCGACAGCCGGAGCAGTTTTTGACGCTGTACGATGCCGCGACTGTGCAGCAGACCTTCCTGATATATGTCAGCGGGATCTGACAATTGCCGTGCCAAATGCTCTGGATATGGCTTACGTAGGTGAGGCGTGATCGTCGGGCGCTCTAAGCCCTTGTGAAGGCGCTAACTGGCCCTCAAATATCGAACATTTCCGGGGACCGGTGCCGTTCAAAAAGAGGCCATCGGAGCATACGAAGCCGCCAGCGAGGCGTCGACGTCTTGTTTGGCGGGGATCATCCAGATCGCGTATACGACATCGGCCGAGCCTGCTCGCGCTTCGGCGGAAGCTCGCGCAACGTCGAAAACGCAAAAATCACCCTCGCGGCAGCTAATATGCCTCGATCGCTGTTTCCTGGCCGGGACGAATCCGCTCATTCGATCGACCACACCACGTGAAGTCCGTCATCAATCGTACAGCTTCGCTCGAAGCGTACCGTTCTGCGTCTATTGGGATACATTCTGCGGCACGTGAATGCCTCCGTCCGATCTGGACAGTATTTGCGCGCCGATAACAATCTTAACCTGCCACAAGGCATCAAACGCAACTCTGGGAGGACGCAATGGCGCGCGTCACAGCCGTCTATGGTTCAACGTAACAGTCGGTATCCAGAACTCATTCAGAGCGGGTGCAGCGGACGCCTATCGCGACGGGTATCTTACGTGCTGCCGTTAGCCTCGAGGGAGCGATGCACGCAGCAGGATCGCTGAGCACCCGTTTGCTCGAACCGGGAGGTGAGGGCACCATGCGTTCAACGTCTTAGAGTAAGCGGTCCTGTCGACCGGCATCCGCTTTGTGAGGTCGCCGTAAAATGGAGAATGAGGTGCGTACAACGCCGGACAAGAGGTCAAGCTCGACGAGCCGGCAGCGGATAGTGGTCGCGGGTACAGGCGTCGGCGTTGGAAAGACGGTGTTCTGCGCAGGGCTTGTCAATCTTCTGGGCGCGAAGTTTTGGAAGCCGATTCAAGCCGGCCTCGAAGGAGAAACGGACACACAGCGTGTCGCTCGGTTTGCAAGTCTTTCGCCAGATCGCATCGTGCCTGAGGCGTACCGACTGGAGACGGCCGCTTGGCCGCACTGTTCCTCGGAAGTTGACGAGGTCTACGTCAAAGCGGAATCGCTGGAGCTGCCGGACACTGAAGGACAGCCCCTTGTGATCGAGGGGACCGGAGGACTAATGGAGCCGCTCAATTGCGGTTTGCTTTACATTGATCTTTTGGAGAGATGGCGGCTTCCTGTGGTACTGTGCACTAGCACAACTTTGGGCACAATCAATTGTTCGCTGCTCTCTATAGAGGCGCTCCGCAGACGCCAGATCGACATTCTTGGAATCGCTTTCGTTGGCGAAAAGAATTCGGATGCGGTGAGAGCCATTTGCGAGATTGGACGGGTGCGGTGGTTAGGGCGGCTGCCCTGGATTACGCCTCTGGCGGCGGATACGCTGCAAGCTGCGTTCAAAGCATCCTTCTGGCGGGATGATTTCAAATCATGACACGCGGTGCGCATGGTAAGGCGCCTTCTCGCGTGCAGCGCCCAAACGAGCGGTTCGCCTGAACGCGAGGCTTGGCCCCCGGCAGGCAGGAAAGGTCCGGTTGCCTTCGCATAATCGTCGAGAGGAGCGGCAAGCCGAGATCGTGTCTTGCTGTATTCTTTGCAAACCCAGCAACTGAGTTTGTTGAAGTTGGTGGTCCTCGATAGTCACACCGGTTCGTGGTTGCTGCCCTGGTAACGGCATCGTTTCAGGTTGTACTCGGCGGCGTCACGGTGATTGTCGTTGTGCATTCTAGCGGGCATAGGACTGAAGCGCTGTATGTCGGCGGATCAAGGTTGCAACGGCAAATGTCCGCGGCCGCCTTTTGGGAACATGTAGCTCCGCAAATGTTCTGGGAAAGCTAGAGAGATCGTCAAGTCGCAGACTGCTGGGTTCAGCGTGGAGAAAGCAGGGCGCATCTGCTGTGATTTCCCGAAGACGGTCAGCTTCTCGAAAGCAAAGCTTGGGACCATGCGAACGTGATCTCTCGATCACAATGCTGCCAGTGACCGGACTGGTTATGAACCGAGCGAAGAAACTGGCGGATGCAGCCTATATTCTCATAGAGACCTCGAGGAATTGAATGAAGCGGATCAGGATATGCTCAGGCAATTCTTCAGTGAAGCCGGCTCATCGTCGTCTGCGGCCTCAGAGGAGACCGTCTATGATGTCTCGCACGCTGCTCCGCGGGAATTCCGGCACCGCACCGAAGCACGACCTATGCCAGAGCGAATGGCTGATACATTGAGCCATTTGGGTCTTGTTCCGGATGCAGACCAGCCGACCATGACCTACGATATTCGGGGACACCGGTACACAGCTGCCTTGGACCCGTCTGGCCATGTTCGCCTCATTCACAACCCGCCGGAGGCCCAAGTGCTTGGAGCCGGCCGAGCGGGAGCGCCAGATTTCGGAGCGTTCTTCATTGAGGCTCGGGACCATGGTGCTGTTGTCCCGGAGCAATGGGCCCCATTGGCCTTAATTGAAAAGCTGCGCGACGAAGGACTCATGCCTAGCCCAAACCACCCGACAACCATTTCTCTCAATGGCAAGCTCTACAATGCCGAGTTGGCGGAAGGAGGGTTCGTTAGGCTTACGCGGCGGCAAGTGTGAAACTGTTGGGACGATAGCTGAGCCAAAGTCGGTGAGCTAGGGCTCTTCTGCTTGAACTACGTGGACAGTTCACCGCTGGTCGGTGAATTGTCCGCGTTTCAGAGGGGCTCGCAATCTTCCGGCCGCTGGCACATTCGAAGCATCAAAACTGCCTGACTTGAGGACACTGCTGCAGAGCCTCCATGGCGGTCTGGCGGATGTCCTGGACCCAGCAGCGCCGCATAGCGATGCTGCTCTCGCGATCTGACATTCGCAACCGTGTTGAGCCGGCCCCGGGCCACGGCCACGGCACAGGCCCGCTATTCATTCTCAAAATTCATCTTTGAACGAGTTGATGTTTTCGAGCCTTCGTCCGGTCCGGCGCCGCAAGCGCACATCTAGCGGTCATTCGACTCATGGCGAACCGCCGCTCGACGGGTGGCCGCGGCAAGCGCGCCGTACGGAGCTTTAGCTTCGGGAACTTGACATCAAAGACATCAACGATACCGACGAGGCGCCGCTGCGAGTAGATCTGGCCTTCATCAAGGCCTCTGTCAAACGCGGTCCGGAACTGGCCCCTTTGCCTCACGAACTATCCCCACCCGCGGTTCATGATGTCGCTTGAAACTTCGTCGGCGGCCGACGGGAAGGTCGGAGGCGAGCCGCCGAAGGGTCGTCAGCGGTGGGCGGCTGATGAGACAGCTGTTTAGCTCGGCTCGGAGCCGGTAGCTGTCGCCGAGGATAGTCAGCACGTGACTTTGGTGCAAGAGCCGGTCGAAGATCGCAGGTGGCGGCCACTGGATCGGCGAACGCGGTGCCCCGTTTGGTAATGATCGGTTCGGCGTGATTAGCATAGCGGCGGTTGATCAGCTAAAGGTGTTGCGCTGCGACGGAGCTTCGTTCTGTCTATTTGATTCCAGCTTTCGCCTTGGCCTGGCTGGTGGCGAACGCCGGAACTGCCGTGGCCCAGCCGGACGGCGGCCACGCATACTGCTATAGTGGTTGTGCTTTGTAAGATGCTGCCTGTCGGGCAACTTGGCTCTAGCGCAGCCGAGCGGCTCCCCGTCGAGCGCCTCCCGCGGAGCGCCGACGACGCCACCACTTATTCCCGACTTTCGATGGGGCCGGCGCGCTGGAAAAGACTTCAATAGGGCGGGCACACGGAGCGACATTGACCAGGGGAGGCCGGCATTGTCGAACATCATCAAGGAATTGCGGAAGAGTACCGCACGCAAGAGCGCCGGCAGACGCGTCTTTCCCTGCATTCGAGATCTCTTGGCCGACCATGCGCAACATGCGCCGGAGCGCCACGCCATTCTGGCCCCGGAACGCCTCCCGATGACGTATGGCGCGCTGTGGACGCAGGCAAAGGCCGTGGTTTTCGGCTTGCGAAACATCGGCGTGCGCCGAACTGACAGGGTCGCGGTGGTTTTGCCCGACGGACCAGAGGCTGCAGTCGCGGCGATCACCGTTGCAGCCGGCGCAGTTTGCGTACCTCTCAATCCCGGCTTCACCTGTGATGAATACCAGCGTTATTTCGGCGAATTGCACCTGGCGGCGCTCATGACGCACGCTGACTTGAATTCGGCCTGCCGACGCGCCGCCCGCATCCGGGGCGTGCCCGTGATTGACGTGTCGATGCGGCCCAACGAGGCGGCCGGCGCGTTCAGTCTTGCCGATCGGGCGCCACAAGGGCTGCCTGACGATGAGTTTGCGTCCGGCGCTGATGATGCATTCATCCTGATGACTTCCGGCAGTACGTCGCGGCCCAAAACGGTTCCACTGACCCATGCGAGCGTCTGCCTGTCGGCCGGCAATGTGGGCGCCGCCTTGGAGCTTGAGGCTCGCGACCGCCTGCTGAGCGTGCTGCCCCTCTTCCACGGGCATGGCTTGATCTCGGGACTTCTGGCCGCGCTTGCGGCGGGCTCCAGCATAGTCTGTCCTGCCGGCTTCGATGCAAGAGCGTTCTTCGGCTGGCTGACGGAGTTTCAACCGACCTGGTACACGGCGGTACCGGCCATCCATCGCGCTATATTGGAGGCCGCGGATTGTCACAAGCAGCGTGCGCTGCGATCCTCCTTGCGGCTCGTTCGTTCGGCTTCGACCTCTTTGTCGTCGGAGGTGCTCGAGCGATTGGAAGCATTGTTTGGTGTTCCCGTTATCGACACCTATGGCATGACGGAAGCCGCCACCCAAATCGCCGCAAATCCCTTGCAGCGGCGCAAGCGCGGTTCAGTCGGCCGGCCAGCCGGTCCCGAGATAGCGATACTGGACAGTGCAGGTCGCCGCTTGCCGTTCGGCAAACGTGGCGAGATCGCGCTGCGAGGCCCCACCATAACGAGAGGATACGATAATGATGCCGCTGCTACCACGTCCGCCTTTCAGGACAGCTGGTTCCGGACCGGCGACCTCGGATACCTGGACGCCGATCGGTATCTGTTCATCGTCGGTCGCATCAAGGAGATCATCCACAAGGGCGGGCAGAAGGTTGCCCCCGCCGAGGTAGAGGGCGCCTTGCTGAGCCACCCGGATGTGATCGAAGTCGCCGTTTTCGCTGTTCCCCATGAGCGTCTAGGCGCGGACGTCGCCGCCGCTATCGTGCTGCGCCAGGACGCAAATGTGGGCGCGTACACTCTGCGGGACTTTGTCCGATCTCGCCTTGCCGCCTTCAAGGTCCCAGGCCTCATCCTGATTGTGCCGGAGATCCCGAAAGGTGCCGGCGGGAAGATCAAGCGCAATGAACTTGCGGGCCGCTTTTCAAAGACCTGTTTGTTGCAGGACGGCGGCGAGGCGGTTGCCCCCCGCTCGGAATTGAAGCGTCAACTGGCCGGCTTTTGGAAGGACATCCTGGGCATCGATCGGATCAGCGCTGACCAGGATGTCTTCGCGCTCGGGGTGGATTCACTTGCCATGACGCAGATGATTTTGCGTGTGGAAGAGCACTTCGGCACCGCGCTGTCCATCGAGGATATCTTCAGTTCGCCTACCGTTGCGGCTCTCGCGCTTCGTATTGCATCATCAAAAGATGGCGCCGGCCCGTTAGCGCGCAGGCAGGATCCGCTTACGGAAATCACACGCGCTGATGCAGATGGCCCGCAGCCGGTGTCCATCGTCCAGGAGCGTATGCTGCGCATCGAGCGAAAACTGCCCGGATTACCGCAGTTCAACCTGCCGTTCGCTTATCGATTGCAGGGCGAACTCAGCATTCCTGCTCTTGAGCGGAGCCTTGGTGAACTCGTGGACCGGCACGACATGCTGCGCACGGCGTTTATCTGGCAGGGTGAGGTTCCTCTCGCTCACGTCGCGCCAGAGGTCGATGTCGGATCGATCCTCGTCGTTATGGATTATGCAGCCTTGGCGCAGACCGCAGACGCCCAGGCCAAGGAACTTCTGCTGGCAAGGGTCAAGTTGGAAGCTGAGCAGCGCTCGTTGGAACCGATCGACCGGAACGATGCGCCACTATTCCGGGCTTATGTCTTTCGGCTCGACGCCTGCGACCACGTTTTACTTCTGGTCATGCACGACATCATCATTGATGGCTGGTCGATGGCAATCTTCATGGAAGAGCTTTTGAAGATCTATGCCAGCTCGATTGCCGGCGCAAAGGCGCAGCTGCCCGAGCCATCGTTTCAATTTTCAGACTTCGTTCGCTGGCAGCGGTTGTGGTCCAGCACCAAGGAAGCAAACAGGCAGCTGGCTTACTGGAAGCGGCACCTCGACAAAGCCTCACCTCCCTTTGTGATCCCGAAAGGCAGCGTAGCAGGAGAATTGAGCTCGCGCGTTCTCCAGGAACCCTTTCAAATTTCGAACAATCTGCTGACGCAGCTGAACGCCATGAGCCGTGATCGGGGCGTAACTCTGTTCATGAGTTTGCTTGCCGGCTTCAAGACTCTGCTGTTGCTCCGGAGCGAGCGGAACGACATTTGCGTCGCGACTTTGATGGCCAATCGGTCTCAACTCAGGACAGAACGCGTGATCGGTCCATTCGCGAACACAACGATCATCCGCACCCAACTTGATGCTGATCTAACCTTTATTGAAGCCCTTGATCGGGTGCGCAAGTCCGTCCTGGGCGCTCATGCCAGACAAGAGCTTCCCTTCGATATCATTGCCGGCCGATTAGCGGAAGAAACCGGCTTGTGCCCGGCATCACTCGTTCAGGTCTATTTCGTTCTCCAGGTCGCGTTCCGCCGAGCGCTCCAGGCACCTGATCTGACGGTTCTGCCATTCGGCTATCAGGAAGAACGCTCAGCCATGCCGATCGACCGCGCTTGGCTGTCGATGACCATCAAGGACACGCCGCTGGGAATGAGCGGCATATGCGGACGCAAAGAAGACTTGTTCGCGCCAAACACCATTCAGAACTGGATTGCCGATTACATCACAATTTTGGCCAATGCGGCCGCGCGCCCCAACGAGCAGCTTGGCCGATTGATTGATCCTTGAAACGATCAGGTCAGTCGCGCCGAGCCCGTGAAAGAAAAGTGCAACGCTTTGTGCCGATGCCCTACCACGCGCAAGGCCACCCAAAATTCATCTGATCCGAGTATCATCCAGCTTGATTATCCACTAGAAATTGTCGACAATTCAGCCGTGTATCGGACAAGGGATTGTCAAATCTAGTTTCTGCCACTTGGAGGCGGCGATGTGTAGATTTGCAGTGGATCTCATTGACTTCGAGAAATTGACCGCGGCGCAGAAGAAAGCACTCCTAAAGGACTTGCAGAAGCGCAGGGATGCCCTGCAAGCGCAGCTGGAGGGTGTCAATGAATCGCTAAAGGGTGTCAACCAAGCGCTCAAGACCGTCCAGAAAGGATCAAAGCGCCGTTAATGCCCGGGGCCATCAGCGCCCGACAAGACTGCAGTGGTCTGCTTGCTTCATTCATGCAGGGCTCCGTGGTCGGGGCGTCGGGCAGCGCTAAAACTTTGGCTTTCCGTACACGGAAAACGTGGTGGAGCGCTTGAGGAGTGAACGCGAAACGCAACTCATTTCGAGCCCAGTGTATTAAGCCCTAGTGACGTCATGCCGACCCCTTGGGGCGGCAGCGTCAAGATGAATTGGCAGCAGCTTTATGCATTGACGAGCGGCGATTATCTCTCATGGATCGTTCGTGCCTCGGCATCGACTGCATACAAAGTTCGGATCCGACATTTTGCGGTTTGAGCGGCTCTCGCCCGCTGGCAGAAAGTCTCGGAGCATCAGGCGATCTCGTCCGCTGATATTTGATGGCGGCGCAAAGATGCCGGTCCCACAGTCCTCAATCCCGCCGCCCGTGGGAAACCTATTGTGGAAACCCGAGAAGAGGGAAGCAATAATCGCAAGCTGAACCAGCCCTAAGGACGCCGGGGCCGCAACAGGAGGTCGAAGCCGCAAACCTGCAATCATGTAAATCTTGCGATTATTGGCCCGCATTTCGGACGTGCCCATCGCGCCTGCGAACCTCACAGGCGCCACATCAAAGCAGGCAAATCCATACCTGCGATATTGCAGATCTCGCGCGGTCTGGTAACGCCTGACGGACAGCAATGTTCGGAGCCCGATAGACACCTCCGGCCTCCGACAATAGACTCCAAATTAAAGACCGGTCAGATCCGATCAGGGCGAGCTTTTATGGCCGCAGACCGCGTGGAACGGCGACTGAGTGCTATTTTCGTGGCCGATGTGGCTGGCTACAGCCGCCTAATGGGTGCTGACGAGGAGGGCACACACGCCCGGCTGAACGAGCATCTGTCCGCACTCATCTATCCCGAGATTGAAAAGCATGCCGGGCGCCTCATCAGAAGCGCCGGCGATGGAATCTTGGTGGAGTTCGCGAGCGTGGTTAGCGCGATGCGATGCGCCATCGCGATACAGCGTGGCATGATCACCCGAAACAACGATGTGCGAATGGAGCAAAGGATCGAGTTCCGCATCGGCATCAATGCCGGCGACATCATGATAGATGAGGGCGACATCTTCGGGGATGGGGTAAATGTCGCGGCTCGGCTCGAGGCGCTCTGCGAGCCGGGCGGCATCTGCGTGTCGAAACGCGTACGAGAGGATACGCAAGATAAGCTTGACGTCGAATTCGAGGATCGTGGCGAGCATCAACTGAAGAACATTGTCCGGCCGGTGCGGGTCTATCGCGTGTCGTTCGGCAACGCACCACCGCGACCACCTCTTACACTTCCCGAGAAGCCCTCGGTCGCTGTCCTGGCTTTTGAGAACATGAGTCGCGACCCGGATCAGGAGTACTTCGCGGATGGAATCTCTGAAGATATTATTACCGAGTTGTCTCGCTTCTCCGACTTGTTCGTCATCGCCAGAAATTCGAGCTTTCGATACAAAGGCAAAGCGGTTGATTTACGTCAGGTGGGTCAAGAGCTCGGCGTGCGCTACGTTCTTGAGGGCAGCGTTCGTCGGGGCAATGACCGGGTTCGGATCACGGCGCAATTGATTGACGCTGCAAGTGGCGTCCATCGCTGGGCCGAGCGGTATGATCAAAAGTTACAGGATGTATTTACGATCCAGGACGACGTCGCGCGGACGATCGCCGCAATTCTGGTCGCCCATGTGAACATGGCGGAAGCCGAACGTACCTTGCTCAAGCCGCCCGCGACTTGGCAGGCCTACGATCACTACATGCGCGCGGCTGCGGCTTGGATATCCTTCCAGTCCTCCTGGCAAATGGCAGAACTGTTGCGCACGCGAGGGCATCTTGCCGATTCGCTGGCCCTCGATCCGAACTATGCACGTTGCTATGCAATGCTGGCCAGCACTCACAGGGTGGCTTGGCTCAATCCCTTGAACGATGAGTATTTGAGCCCCACTATCCTCGACCTGGCCATCAACTTGGCCCGCACGGCAATTGCGCACAATCCGGGTCTGCCCGAAGCCTACGCCGAGTTGGGCTATAACATCATCCGCAGGCGTGACTTTGATGCAGCAACCGCCGCCGCCGAAAGAGCGCTTGCGCTAAACCCTAACTTCGCGGACTACCGCCTTGCGCAAATATTCTACTCGGTAGGGGACCCGGCCAGAGCTATTGCCATCGCCAAATTGCAAATGCGCCTTGATCCATTCCATCCGCATTTTGCGCCGCTGATGGCTGGCGTAGCTCACTATCACCTCAAAGAGTATAACGATGCCCAACATTGGTTGGCTGAAGCGGTTGGACGGGCGCCCAATCACCAGTATGGCCACGCCTTCCTGGCCGCAACATACGCTCAGTTGGGACGAATGGAAGATGCTCGTGCAGAGGCAAGCGAGGTTTTGCGCCTGGATCCAAGATACAGTATTGGCGGCACCCAGAAGCAAGTGTCCATTCTCAAACGCGCCGAAGACTTGGAGCACCTGGTTGACGGGTTACGAAAGGCCGGCCTTCCACTATAATCGCTGGCGAAAGGGTTGCGGCAAGCAGCCGCCATCTAACGCGGTGGCCGCTCTGCCGCTCGCAGGCCTCCAGACGAATTCTTTTGAGCACCACCCGCGGCGATTGCCAATCCGCGGCAGAATTACCAAACCAATCAGGCGATCGAGCTTTTTCGTGCAGCACATGAGGGTGGTTGTCGCCCTGTCCAGACGAGAAGCAGGCCAACCGCCAGGATGTGTATTCGATCGGCCTGATGGCAAGCCGTCGCTTCCGACCAGTGTCGCGGCGGCCGTGGCGGTCAGGGATATTCTCCGAGCCGAAACTCCAGAGCGGAGCTGAACGCAGGGTAGACTTAGACTTTCATTTCGCTGGATCGAAGGCTTACCTCGAGGGATCATCGACACTTAATCGTACCATTCGCCAGCGCCCGCCTTATTTGTTCTGCCCGTTCCTTGGACAGCTTTTCGGCCAGGCTGTGGTCCCTCAAAAGCGCCGGCCCCTTGCGCTCTCGATCGTAAACCATCCAGCCGGAGGTCCCCATTCGAACGAGGAACCTGGACTGTTGCGGAGGTAATTCGTGGTTCAATAGTTCCTCCTTCATTGGCCTGCTACGTGCAATTCGCGCCGGTGTCCCAGGGAAAGACGATACTCGTGTCAGGAAAACACGCTCCGCGCTTTATTCCTGAACCGGGACACTGGAATTCCCAGCAACGAACGTACTGCACGGCCCGTGCCACTGGCCGAGTCATATTCGATAGCGCGTTCGTGCTATCCCTGCAGAGGGGCATGCAAACGCCTCGTGAGATTGATCAGCTCTCCCGAGTCTAGCCGGCTCATGCCTCCGGTGGGGGCGTCGCTATGTCCCGTAGGCCGACGGAAGTGATCCGGTGCTGACCGGATCGGCCCGGAAGAGTTGCCCGATCAGCTAGCCGAAGATTGTCGCTGCGATCCTCAATTCAAAGCGGCAGCAGGTCCGAAACGCCTCGCCCGTTGACGCCGGCGAGCCTTGGTATGACTTGTCTCGGCATCAAGTGCGCGTGAGATGTGAGGCCGTTCACACGTGATGATCTCGAGATGACCTAGACGGGCGTAGCAGCTTCGGTCTTGGAGACCATGATGTCATTAGTCAGCAACGGAAGCTGGTCGGGAACAGCTACAGCGTCGGTGCTCGGCATTCTCATTGTCGTCGCGCTTGTCTTTGCGCTCGTTGGTTATTTGGAGTGGTCCTCAAACGCCAATCTGAGCGAATTCATCAGCCGGACCGAGCTCGCGGTGGCTGCCTCAACTCCGACCCTACCGCTCAATGGACCAAGAGCTTGCGAGCTCGGCAGGAAGTTGCCGGCGCTTTCCGTGCCTCTCGAATGAAGCCGTCGAAGCGACTGCGCCAATCAACCGTCAAGAAAGCACGTCTTCGAGCTTGAATACAGCGTGCCAGCAGCACGATTGCCCATCCGCGAACGACTAAAGGCCGCAGCATATTATGGAAATATAAATTCCGATGGCCCATCAATTCTGATGACTTCTCGTTTCAGAGAGTCATCATTAATTTCGCCAGCCTTTACAAGAAGCCGCACTGGGCGTCGGGGCATCCAACCGGGTCAGCGCTGTCAAGATGGGCCGCGGAACAGGGGCTTGCCTCCTGCTGGGTGCGCGGTTCTGACGTTGACGGCGGCGAACTCGCTCGACCGCCCGACCTGACGATTTGCGGCGGTCAAAATGGGGCGGGAGTTGACGCCATCGAATCCAAGCGGGCTGCCTGGGGACTACGATTTGCGAACGGCGCCGCTCGTCCCGAACAGAGCCTCGCGCGATACGGAGGAGCTTACTAAGCCATACGGGACCAGGCTCCGGATCCGCAATCGAGCATGCTCCTGCGCGCTGTTGGGCTACAAAGTGGTAGGACGAAGCCCTAGCATGGGTGCGGCTGGGATCGCCCTTGCCATGTTACGAGACGGGTGGGCAAATTACATGATCAACTGAACTTCAATCGCGCGGCTTGGATCCCATGAATAGGCTCTACCCGCTAGTTCTGGAGCACCGGCTTCCGAGCCTGGTTCGGTACTGTATCTCAGCGTGCATCATGGTGATGTGCGCGGTACTGCAGATCGCGCTTCAGATGGAGACCGGGGCGCCAGGATACTTCTTGCTACTCCCCGGCGTGTTTCTGTCGGGCCTGATTTTCGATCGCGGGTCCGGAATATTCGCGGCGATCATCGCGATCGCGGTGGGCGCCTACGTCACCTACGCAGGCCACCTCGGCATTGATTTCCTTGCGCCGAATGCGCTCTTTGTTATCACGGCCGCCGGGACAGCCACCATTGCAGAATTCCAGCGAGCCGAACTCCGGCGGGTCATGCTGGCGGACAAGACGAAGACTGTGCTGCTGCAGGAGATGGCGCACCGGACGAAAAACAATCTTGCTATTCTCGGCGGCATGATCCGGCTTGAGGCAAGGCACGGCGGGCCGGAGGTCGCGGCTGCGCTAGAGGCAACAGCGCGCAGAGTGCAGGTGATGGCCGAGGTGTACGATCATCTCTTGCTAAAGGAGGACTCGCGCTCGGTGAATATGCGCTATTTCTTGAATGACGTTGTCGAAAAGGTCTTCCATTCCTTGGCTCCGTCCGGGCCGGTCGCCTTCCAGGTGGTCTGCGACGATATCGACCTGCCGAACAATCACGCGCTCGCGATAGGCATGATTACGAACGAGCTCGTCACGAACTCACTGAAGTACGCCTTTCCCGCCGACAGTCCGGGCCATATCGTGGTCTCGTTATCTAAAGGGGACGGCATCGAGTTGTCGACCTCCGATAATGGCGTCGGCCTCCGAGAGGGAGCGCACTCGGGCGGCCTGGGCTCCCGAATCGTGCTTCTGCTGACCGAGCAGCTCGAAGGCGAAATCACATACGAACAACTGGATCCAGGTCTGCTCGTTCGGGTGCGGGCCCATCCGCGGTAGCCTTTCTGGTTGGCAAATTGGTCTACCTGAAGCAAGCCACCATTGCTGCCAGGATCGTCGACGTACTCGGATCCATAGCGAACCTGCTTGCCGTGAACGGCAGAAACTTAGATGTAGACAGTTGCAAAGCTCCTTACGATGAAGCAGGCGCTCAGACAGCGCTGACGCTTCTCGATGGCGATGACTCCCGGAAGACGAGTAGTTCCAGTAGAGTCGTGGAGTCTTCAATCACCTCCCAGCGAAAAGCGCGCGACTGCGACGACATCGTTACGCGCATCAGCTTCTCCCTACGAAGCCGGACTCTGTGAGTTCCAGCGCCGCGAACGTCCGAGCGTGGGGAGGGCGATTGACCATCGGATGCGCTGAGGTCGCCCGGCAGCTCCGCGAGCTTCTGGATCAGCTTGGTGTGCACCGAATTCGCCTTTGGACGGAGTCTCCGGTCAGCGAAAGGCGACGGCGCATGAGCCAGAGCGGTTCCGCGCGCATGGGCAGCTCAGGAGCAGCTACCGCCTCGAACACGTCGAATCCTCATCGTAGTAGCGCTCGCCTTTGCGGTCCTCCGCTATTGGAGTGGTCCTCAGACGCGAATTTGGCCGAATTCACGAGCGGACCGATGTGGTCGCGGTTGGCTCGGCTCCGATGCTGCCGCTCAAGGGCCGAACAGTTTGCGAGCACGGTAGGAGGCCGTCTCCGGCGCCCGGTACCGCCCGAATGACACCGGTCGAAATGACCCCGACTGATTCATCGCCGGGAAAGTACGACAACAGGCTTGGTTACAATGCGCCGGCAGCGCCGCGAGAAAATGACTGCAGCAGCAATCCATGATGCGGTTTCTGGCGCCAGGGCGCGTGGCGCCCGTCACTGGATCGCGAGACCGATGCGAACCGCGCCGATTATTTCAACGGGCCGCTTTGTCCGAAACGTGCAATGCTGTGCTGGAAGTGCAGCAGTCGGTTCATAAAATCCCACGACGCAATTTTTGCTAGTTGCGCGCTTAGGTCGAAAGGCATTCGATAACAACCAATTTACGGTGAGGTTGATCGCAGTGGCCCTCGGCCCCTCAGAAGCCTGCACACTATAAATTTTAAGCCTGGGGATTTGGCATGTTGAGGCCGGCAGTCAATTTGATCGCACTGTTTTCTGGTTGTGTGCTTGCCGGATGCGGGTTGCACGTCCCAGAGATCCGCGATTTTCCCAACGGTGGGTCATACGCCTCCAATAATGCTTTGGTGCAGGCAATCGTTCGGAGCGTTCATTGCGAACTTGAGGATGCAGTCACCAGGGTTCTCAACGCAAGAGCCGGATCGCCTGATGCTCTTTTCTTGCGCAAGTGGGGCGCTCAGGTTGCACTCACTATTCAGCTTGAAGAGAAGTCGACGGCTAATCCGACGGCTATTTGGTTCCCTCCGTCGCCACCTTCGTCGATCTTCAGTTTGAGCGGCACATTCAATGGGTCAGCAGATGCCACTCGTGTGGATAAAGTGAACTTCTATTACAAGGTGAGCGAGCTCTATCTGGGGCCAAACGGAAGATGTGAGCGCGACACCACCGCGCCAACTGACTCATTACTAATTCAGAGCGACCTGAAATTGGCAGAATGGCTCGACGCGATGGTCAATGGGGTCGCCACAGGGCAAATCACGAGTGTCGCTAAGCAAAATGTGCTTTCCCATCAAGTAACGTTCGAAATCGATACTAGCGGAAGCATTACTCCTGCATGGAAGCTCGTGAGAGCGAGTTTCAATCAAAGCGGAAACCTATTATCGGTTTTGCGCAATCGCAAGCATGACCTCGTGGTGACCTTCGCGCCCCTGGATAAGACGCAGAACGGAAACTTCCTAATCCCAATCGGCGAAAGTACGCATATTGCGTCGCAGTTAACCAGCGGCATTACGACCGGCTTCAAAAGCGCCCTGGGGCAATAGAACCTCTACACGTAGATCTTTGATCGGAGGATTATAATGACCAAGAAAGCAAAAAAGCGCGCTGTCAAGAAAGCAAGAAAAATAAGCGCGGAAGTCACCTCCGAGACTCTGTCGGATTCGGATGATCCAGCAATGAATGCTCTGGCTGACCGAGTTGCGCGTTGTAATAAGCCGCCGCTCAAATGGCTCAAGCAAGCTGATGGGTCATGGCTGGAATGCTCCCTTCGATCAGACTGCACCTACGGCAACTGTCACGAGGTAAGTGTTAATGAGGTACCACCCGAAGTCCGCAACGCTTGAATGGCGCGCGTGACCGGACTGCGGGAGCCGCCTCAAGCTCTCAAACCGAGCGAACTCACGGCCCGGAAATATTCGCCGGCTAAAGGCCCAGCTTGGCAAGCCGTTGATCGGTGGCATTAGCGAAGCGATCCTGTCATTTTATTCCGGGCAGATGTTGGTCGTTCGGTCCTGCAATCAACTCTTCCTCGCAGCGTACTCGATGTCGCTGATGCTCCGATGCCGACCAAATATCGCAGCACAGTGAACGGATGCGATAGGCCAAACGCCGTTGCGGTTTGTCGGAGCCGCCAACGACAACGCCATGACATGTGATTTCAGACGCGCCGTTTTTGTTCCGCTGGCTTCTAGCTGACTTGATTCTCTGTTGGAGGAGCGCACCTATGGCAAAATTACACTAGCTGAAGAAAAAATCCGCGATCACTCATCCCGCCAGGTGGCTCAGATCACGATTCGCAACCAACACCTCGTCTATGAGGTCGACCCGACATTGTGTCGTTTAATGGCTGCTTCGATCTCCAGTTCGACCAGTCTGGCAAGACCAAACTCCCGCCAATCATTCGTCAATAACCAATTGAGGCACTGAGCCTCGGAGAAGTTATCCTCGACTATGAAATTCGAAAGAGACGTCACGCTCGATCTTGAAAGGCCGAGCGCCATCAGCGAAAGCTGAGTCCGCTTCGACACGCCAAACTCCAGATACAGCCAAAAGTCTTCCGTCGGAGGCAGAATTTCTTCCCTACCGCGGGCAATCAGCACCGTTCGCAAGATATCGAGATATGCATGAAGATATTTTGGCGTCTCGAAGCGGGCGATCCGTTCCACTCTCTCCATCGTTTCCCTAATGACGGAAGTTTCGGATTTGGAAGGCCGCTTCCTCGACCAATAGCGAATTTGATTGTCGATAATGCGGCTGAGAGGCAAGCCCCGCATCCACTCGATGACGAGACGAGCATTGCCATAAGCGGAACTCCCGCTTCCTAGGCCTGCTCCCAAATGATCCGTGAGGCGCGAAAAAATCTCAATGAAGTTGTTTATTGCATCTTCCCGGCTATCCCCTTTCTCATCTTGAATTGTGGCCTCGCTCAGGGGATCGATCGGGAGGAGGCCTTCCAATTCAATATCCGGCTTCGCCAGAAAATGTCTTTGCAAATCATTCATGCCCCACGGATTGATGCCTGGATTTCGCAGAACGATCTGTGCCGACACTTCGAGGTTCGCCAGAAGTTCGTCCACGGCCGTCGACAAGGTAGAGATCTCGTGTTCCGTCAAAGCGTCTATGCTTGGCGAGCCGATGATTGAACCATAAGCGATACGGCGGAAGATGAGATAGGACAGAAGGTATTCGTAGAAGCGGTTTTTTGTCGCTCCCGTACGGGATCGCGCATACTGTATGAACTCTGAAAATTCGGAAGCCAGACGCTGTGTAGCGATCCGTATCGTCTGCTTACGCTTGGATCGTGGCGCGCTTCCATCGAACCATTCCGCTTCATGCAAGGGATCGATACAGAAAATGTTCCCCTGAAACTCCTTACCCCAGCGGCCAGCGCGACCAGCCAGATTCCAGAAATCCTCTGGTTTCATGAGCTCCTTCTGGCCCCGCTTTGGATTTCTCATGAATACGCTGCGGCAGGACAGATTGACGCCCTCGATCAGTGTGGACGTGCAAACGAGGAAGTTGATTCTACCCGCTGAGAAGAGCCGCTCTACTTCAGTTCTGATCAGTTGAGGAATGTTGCCGTAGTGAAAAGCGACGCCCTTTCTGACAAACCGGCGAAGTTTGAATTTTGGATGCACCGCCTTTTCGCAGAGCTCGCTCAGCGCTGACAGCTCTGGATCCGGTATTTCATGCTTGATGAACTGGCAAAGGATCTCCGCAACGGTCTCGGCGTCGGCCGCCCGATTGACATAAATCACATTGCCGCCGGACCTCCCCAATTCATACGCAATGAAGGGCAGTTTCTGGGTCGCAGAAGGTCGGTCGGATAGCGTTAGCTGGCCTATCTTTGCCGGCTCTTGGTCAGCAAGCAGGCTTAAGTCCCAAACCTTAGGTGTTCCCCTTATCTGCTCCACCCAAATCAAATTCTGGTTCACCGTCGGTTTGGTGCCGGTGACCGCGGTTACGCGTTTGCCTTCAGGAGCAAATTGCAGCAAACTTTGCGGATTGTCCGTCGAAGGGCTTGCAAATAAGAATTTCGAGTCTGGAAATTCGCTTTGTGCGAGCTCAAGAACTTGCTGCAAGAGCACCCCGCGTTGATTTGCCCCGATCTGCTGCGCCTCATCGATCACGATTAAATCGGCCGGCTTGCGAGAAGCGCGACGCAGCATGTACAGATGGAAACGTTCCTGCGTGTAAATGTAGATGTTGTGCGGTTTTGCGTTGTTGAAGGAAAGCGGAAGCGACGTGATATTGATATCATGCTTTTGGCCCACAAGGTGCCGAAGGTCGCTTTCGACCTGCGATATCAAGGCACGCGTCGGAACCAGAAAGAATGTAGTTGATCCCGTTCTCGTCAGAACGACATTTTCGATCCACTTTTCCAGCACGTAGGACTTGCCGGCAGAAGTGGGAGCTGACGCACTTACCCAGTCGTGCGTCTGTAGTGCTCTCCACAGCGCCTGCTGAAAATCGTTGCCAATAAATTCCCTGGGCGAGCCTATATTGACGGTCGAGGCGATCTGGTGGGATGCGATATCGAGAGACAGGCTCGACGGGAGACGTTCCAGGACGTCGGCTGGCAACAAGTTGCGCTTGATGGCGACTTGAACGGTTGGATTGTTTGAAGCCTTCGCGAGAATTGCGGCCGCGAAAGCCCGCTCATTTTGTTCGTTCCCAGATGAAAGGCACGAGTGAAGGATGCGCAACCCAGCGTCGTGATACAGCTCTGAATCGCTGTTGAGAAAAATATTCGCGCATCGAACGAGATGAAACCAGTCGCGCTTGGCGGTGGAAGGCTGCTCCGCAAGAGCTGGAAAATCCCCAGCCACAGCGCTCAACGTTATCTCTCTGACGGCTGCCTGCAGACCACCGTCATTCCATATCAATTCGGCAAGCGCTTGTACCGTCACGGCGTCAACCCCAACGACGTTTTCATTGCGTTACGAAAGTCGTCACAAAATCCGAACGGCACATAGAAAATGTGGATCTCGAAACTTTCGATCCCGCGGTTTACCGCGCGCGATTTGGCCATTTTGCACCAATCGGGGAATGCCGCCTTCACTTTGGCCGTGAATTCGGCCTGTTTGATCTGATTAGGCTTTTGTGGGTAATCGTAATCGAATCCCACGAGACAGAGTCCCCGCCACGAAACCTTGTTAAAAGCGACCGAGTGTGGATTGATCGAGTCCAGAATTTGCTTCTGCAATTCGGCGTCGGCGAGATCCATGTAATGGTCGAGAAGTGCGAGTTCACGTCTTTTGTCCGACCCACCTGTTCCCGGCCCAAGGAGAAAAGGCTTTAGGCCGTCGAAGGCCTCCGATAACGCTCCATCGAGATCTTTATGGACCTTTGATTCGCACCAATAAATGGCGAGCTCCTCGGGTCCATCTCCTGGCCCGCAATGCACACCGTCCAACCCGTGGAAATGCATCTCGCCATCGGTCTTGAGGTCCATTTTGCAAAGCAACTGCGGCAATTTCAAAAAGCTCTCGGCGAGAACAAACAGCAGCATCTCTCCCTGCTCGCCGGACATCCCGTGCTTTTTGAAGGTGTCGATCGCACGGCGCCGCAGCCTTTCATTTTTCAAACGGGCTTCCAGATCTGTTGATGAGCTTGCAGCCATCAGCAACCGACGGGGCGTGACGTAATCGAGCAGCCAGTTCGCCACTTCATCCGTAAAGTCAGAGAGGCGAGGCAAGGAGCTGCCGTCGAGCGCGACATGATGGCAATGGGCAACGGCTTTTGTACCGTCTACCGCGGCGTGCGTTGTGACAGTTGTAAAAACCGCTGAAAGATCGAGACCCCGCCGGGTTAAGGCCGCCAAGCGCTCGGCAAGCGTCATCCCTGACGCGACAGAAGTATCCATAAAGCAGATCGCCAAACCGAAAAACTAATACTAAGAAGAACCCAACTATTTGGCAAACTTGGTCCGTCGAACCCCTGTGAGTTGAGTATCACTTGCAATGAACAGACGACGAACATTTCGCCACTATCCGGGACGATTGGGGTTGCCGTGTCATGATACCGGCACAGCAGTTGATGACCATCGTTCTGCGAACCGCTCTGTAGGACCGTATGTCCTTTCTGGATGTCGGCGGTGAGGTGGTTCGCTCTACACTGGGCGGTATTGAAACGAGGATTGCTTAAGGAGCCTATTCTCACGCCAGGAGAACGAACTGTGGAAGATTATAACGAGGTCTCCGTAGGTTTGGACGTTGCCAAAGATCGGCGTGCCGTTACGATTGCCGGGAGCGAGCGCGATGGTGTCGGTGTGGTACCGGCTTGAGAGAAGCGCACACGCGGGCTGGTTCGTTTATGTTTCCCTATAGATTAGCCGGGCCATGTTCGTCTTTCGAATATTTGAAGCGCTAACCATTTCGGAAGCCTGCCCAAAGTCGAGCCATTCCAGAGCCGCGAGATCTTCGCCGAGCCGTGAGTTGATCTCGATCGCGTAAACCGGGGCTCGCGTCGAGAGTGAAAGCCAACGGCGGTGGTCAGAGGTCCCTGAGATGAGGAGTTCTCACCGGCGAACCAGTCGGCGTCGACTGCATCAAACAGGGCGTTCGCTGACCGATCCCATTCGATCAGTCGCGCGTAGACCCTACCGGCAACCTTAAAAGCACATTCAGGCAGGAAGTGGCTCAGATTCATGTGAAATGCCGGCTCGCTAGTTAAATTCGTAATCAATATATAGTTTGCCCATGGCCGGGATCTTGAACTGATCCGGGAGTTCGCCAGCCGTCTTCTCAGCCTTGGTCTTTTGCGTCGCTACTTGATCGCTCCTTGCCAGTTGACCTTCCATTCGCCCGCGCAGAGCGTCCAGCAAGGGCTCTCGAGGAACCTGGTTATATGCGTGGATCTGCGTAGAGCACATCCCAACGCAGCCGAGCCTCATAGCTGCCACTGCATCCTTGGGCGTCGCATTTGCACTGCCATGGTGACCTACTTTGTAGAAGTCGATCTTCCCCAGGATCGACTTGGCGTTTTTGGTCAGCTCGGTATGGCCCGGGGTTCCATAAGCCCCGCCGTACAGAAAGTTTTCCCAGTTGCCCCATTGGGCGTCACCGGCAAACAGCAAATGCCTTCCTCGAAAGCTGAACAAGACAACGAGGCTTTGGTTATTCAAGGTATTATCCGCGGACTTGGCGCGAGCCGCTAAGACGTCGGGCTGCGCGGCATCGATCAAGCGGATTATCGTTTGATCGTCATAAATCCTGAAAGCGTCACTGGGATAGCCGTTCTTGTCGGTGCAAAATGCCTTGGGAAACGGTCGGACCACTTCGTCATCTGTCTCGATCTCGTCAGACAAGTACTGCTGGTTCACCTTGGTCATTTGCGAGATGAGCTTGGGATCAATCGGCGGACCGAGGATCTGGGCGGATAGACCGGCATCAGTGAGACTCTTGGGCAAGATAGGCTGGTCGCCAGCCTTGTAGTAATCATGGTACGCCTCGTTCTTGAAGCCGCTGTGAAGGACGTCCAATGCCTTTTGATTTTTTGACCCGCCGCCCGCGGCTGCCATCCCTCCGGTGATATTGTCGACCATATCCTTGAGCATCGGCGAATCACTGCCGCCTCGCGCGGCGAATCTTGTCGAAAGATTATCCGCGATCGCGGTGAGGCTCGCTTGAAAAGCCATCGCTTTGTCGTTCTTTGGATCCTCGAACCAAGGCATCCAAACACGCTCGACCGTGAAGCCGCTGAAAATGTCGCTACAACTCGCAAAACCCGATATGTGGTCGGCATGTCGATGCGTCATGATGACGAGCGCGAGCTTAGAGCCGCAATCGCTAGCCATCTGCTGCACGGCATCCCGGATGCTCCCGAGGTCCTGCGCGTGAACGCCGCAATCTATAAGAACATGCTCGCTTGCGCCGCTGGCCGTCGGCACAGTCAAGAGAAAGAAATCGCCAAAACCAACGCGAAACATTCGTATCCGTAAGCCTTGGGCGCTTTCGTTTGAAGAAGGATCGGTCGAAGGCGAGCTCGTGTCCTTCCCGCGCGGAGGCATCTTCGCGGCCTTGCCGCCCTTCCTGGCAGGTGCCTTTGCCGTCTTGTTCCGAACTTTGGGGGCGGATTTTTTCTTGGGTGCCATGATTAAGCTCCGGCGTGCAGTAAGCCGAAATCAAGCTGGAAGCGTGCGTCGTCTCCTGCTTCGCCGACCTCGCCACTTTCAATCTTGGGGCTGATCGCGCGGCCGCTCGAGGCATAGTATGTCCGCACGCGATCCTCGCGCTCAGCGCTGTGAAGCTTTGCAATCACAAACCGTATTCTCGGCGGCGGCCTCTTGTCCGCTTGCGGCGGGTCCTGAGAGATCAGCAGCGTCACGCCGTTCCGCATTGGAAAAGTACCTGAGCCAGCATCACCGAACGGCGTTCGCACGGTTTGGACCAATTCAGCCACCATATCCACGAACAGCCGACCGTCTTCGCCCATGTGAAACATGGGATGAAACGAAAGTGCCTGGATTTTGCCGAGATTCTTATCAAACCCGAGCAGGTCACCGTACTTCTGCGCATAGGCGCGCAGAACGTCCCCGTTATTGTCCTTCTCGGACTTGGTCAATCCGTTCGGATCGCCGAATTGAAGTCCGTCGACGGTCGGGAGCGCATCGCGCCGGACTTTCGGCCAGAACAGGGATTCTTCAGAGAATGAAGCCGCTCCGTCTGCAATGATTCCGCGCAGGCGGAATGCCTGCATCAGCGCGTCGCGAACACCGTCCGGATCGTTTGGATGCAGATCGAGGTCCGCAGTCAGGACGGCGCGCAAAAAATCTCCAAAGGTGATGTCGACCGGCGGGCAGTAGTCAAGCGCTCGTGCACAAATGACGAAAAACTGCTCTGCCGTATGACTTGCTTCCGCTGCCAGGCGTTCGGCGAGCGGCGCGGGCAGATCGTCATGGTCGAGATTGCCGCCACCAGCGCGATGAATCCGAAACAGATCCGCTGTTCTGCGGATATAGATGGTGAAGTACGCATCGAACACCGCAGCGACCAGGATCGACCCGCGATCGTGAGGTTCCGTCTTGACGTTAATGTCGTTTGAATTGGGCGGTGTGCCGAGCGCGCTGCGGAGCGCGCCGCGCAAACCGACTGCCTCTCCAAACTGGGTCGCGAGGGCGACGAGGGGATTGGCTTTTCCAATCTGCGCCTGAATGTCCGCTCCAGTCGATCCGGCCGAAATTGCCAGCTCTGGTTTGAGGTGCGAGTCGAACAATCGGCCGCCGGTTTTTTCCAAGGTGTCAAGCAGGAACTCCTTGTGTGAGAAGTGCGAGAACAACGCGGCAAGATCTGCGAATGCCTCGTGAAATGCCGGAACGTCGATATTGGTTGGTTCGGTAAAGAAGCTGCGTATGCCGTCCACGATCGCATGCGTCGTCTCGTGCGCGATAATGTCATGCGACAGGCACGTGAAGACGGTCTGCCCGGGAAGATTGCTTCCCGGATTGCTGCGGCTGGCTCTGAAATACCCGAAGAGGATTCCGTGTGCCTCGGGACTATAAAACGCATTCGCCTGGCACATGGCGTGAGGAAATAGATTGAGGCAGCGAGACGCGCCGCGCGGAACTGGATCGGCGCTCGCCGAGCGCTTTGTGCCCCGCCAATGAATCCGACGTCCCAGCGCGAACTCGAACCGCTGCAGCGTTTCGCTCGCCACCGCATAGACCATCTGCTGGTGAAAGCGAGGATCTGCCTCGCTTGGTGCGAGGCCCCCGCGGATCAGGAGCCTCGGATCGTTTAGATCGACCGGCTGGTAAAATGTCTTGTTTGCCCCGTCGTAGTCGATCACGGCAAATCGTTCGCCGATCGGACCTGGTTGAACCGCTTCATAGCGCACCGAGGCGGTCATGTAGTTTCCGACAAGCCGGCCTGCGCTGGGGTCAAATGCGTAGACGTTTAGCGGGCGTTCGCTCGGTGTCGGTATCTCCGATGACGTATAGATGTCGGGAGGCGACGAAGCTTGCGGTTGCTTCCCGCTATCGCCCTGATCGCGAACTTCCTCGCAAACAATAGTCGGACGTCTCATCATGTTGCCTCACAATGAGCGAGACTAAGCGGCATTGCGCTGGGTGCGCGCTGCCGCTATCTCGCTGATCCTCAGTATTCGTCGGGAAACGGAAAGCCCGTGGGATCAGTAATCTTTATGTCAAGCGTCGTCTGCAATCCGGGAGGGATATGCTTGCGCAGTGCGGCGTCGCAGATCGCGTAGCCCCAATTCATGAGCTGATTTTGAAGTTTGACCGGCATCCGTTCCAAACGGGTGGCGACTGCAGCCAAAGCAGCGGACTGTCTGGTCGCACATTTCAGTGGGTCGGTCGCGAGCTGGTAATCTGAAAATGAGGTGCGAATTCCCCAGAACGCGCCGGTGTGGTCACCGCGCTTGTAAGCGTCGATCAGGTGTCGCTTGCGAAGACTGCGGACCTGGTTATCGATCGTGTCGAGGATACGCATGGAGTGGCGGACCCAATCGTGATGCGGATCCTCTTCGGGCGCAATCTTTTGGCCGGCATCACTCACCAGCAGCGTCTTGAAGCGTTTGGTCGTTTCCAAGCCGAGATTGTCATAGACCCCGCCATCGCTGAGTACGGCCTGCGTCGTGAACGGAGGACGGTTGAGCTGACTACCGGGCGGCGCTTCTACCTTTTGGCCGATAGGCAGGACCATGGGGGAGAGGATGGGCGGAAAGGCGGATGATGCTGCAACCGCAGTGCAAAGCGATACGTCTGGATCCTTGACCAGGCCGACGAGATAATCGCCCATGTACGGCCTTGAAAAGCGCCAGAGTGCCGAGCTTTGGACGTTGGTCGCATTGATCACAAAGCGAGGAGCCTTGTTTTGCGAATCATCGGGAAGGTCCTTTAGCTTTGCACCCTTGAATAGTACGTCGTCATACGACTGGGCGACCTTTTCGCTGATCGAAAGTGAAGAGAAAATCCCACCGATGACAGCGCCGGCGTCGACTGTGGTGTCTGCCATTGCGCGAATTCGGTCAACGAGCAGACCGAACTTTGCTGTTTTTCCGTTGCTAAACTGAAGTTCCTCCCAGAGCAGGCCCAGCACACCTGCAGTGATGGACCCGCCCGAGACACTAGATATCCTCTTCAACTTTCCCAACAGGCCGATCTCGTTGAGCCGATAAAGGGCTCCAACATGGAAGACCATGGCACGATATCCGCCGCCTGAAAGCGACAGGGCGACCCCATCTTCGATGGCTATAGATTGCTTATGCGGATCAATAAGTTCTTCTTCCATTTGAGGTCCCAGCTGCTGGCGTTCTCACAAGGTCAAATCGCAAATCGAGCGGTCACGTCCAACCGCTGGTTTGATCTCGTTCAGCAGATCTAAGCCGTGGGGAGCCTTGCACGGGGAGTGATTGACTGAACAAGCCAGAAAGACTGAGGAATGGACGTGACATCTGAATGGTTCACTGAAAACGTGTGACGCAAAGGCTCAAGGGCGGCCAAAATATCCGTGGCCCCGGCGCTGTTGAAATATGACTCGATCAATTATGTCGGCGTATGAAACCGCTTATGCAGCGTCGCTGCGTAAGATTCAACCACAACGATAGTATTGCATGAGTTGCTCGAGGATTCCAATCAATACGTGTGAAAAAATGCAGATAAGCTGCGTCCGCCTTCGGCTACTTTCGGTAGGACCTGCAAAGCGTGGAGGGGGGGCCGGGTTTGTGGTAATCGACTGGACTGGCTGAACAGAGCGCATCGGCAGGCTCACGGGGGCGTCAGTGCCTTAGCAGCTCAGCGTGCCTTTGCGTTTCAAGGCATGTGCGTCAAATTGCGCAGAGGAAGACGATTGTCTTCGTGGATCGTAGAGCTTGGCGAATGCGAGGAAGTGAGCGGTTCGCGCTGAAGGCAATTCCGGGAAGAACGGTAGAGAGGGACCTTTTAGGACGTCGCTTGTTTGGCTCTTTCTTATTCGAGACGAAGCTCGCCTTTGGCCAGATTGGCCGGCCGCTTCTCGAGGTTCTCATCGCAGATACCGCCTTCCGCGCCTTGGGCTCCTTGCGTCGGCACGGCTGCGGTTTGAAGCGAGCGATATCAAGGCAAGCATTGCCATCAAGATCGAATGAAATGTTCGAGGCCCTTCGTGTTGCCCGCCGGGCTGGATATGAGTGTGATCTGCCGCGCTAAGTAGACTGAGAAAATTCATTTGGTAGTTCTGGGGATTAGATGATCAATGCACTTCGCGTGGCAAAGACAGCCAATTTTCACAGTCTGAAGCGAGCGCTGAGCAACGCCGCGGTTGATGATCTTTTCCGGCGGATTCGCGCGGGGCAGCCATCCGCCTCCCAGAATGTTTTCCACCATCGCCGCATTTTGGCGGGGGCGACCTATTGGTCAGCGATTTCCTTTTTTTACGAACGCCCATCGGCGTTCATGTCCGAGGAGGCCGGCATTCGGGAGCGGATTTGTGGGTTCCTCCTGCTGGTCGAGCACCGAGGCCACGTCGCCATATTCAAGTCAAAGCTTGATCTCCCAGCCGAATTCTCAACGCGATACTTCGCGCGGGTGCCGTCCGAGCGGGTCGACATCGCCGTCGCGCGTAATGACGCCGTGTTCGAAAAGATCCGGCTCCGCAACATGTCGATCTCAAAAGACGTGATGCGAACCAAGACATTTGAGGCTAGAGATCTAAGTAACGTCGTGGGACCGGCCGGGGCGAGCCGTTACGTGCCACAAGGTTACACGGTCCGATCGAACGCCGGCCACTATTCGACAACCCCTCGCACGGGCCGGATTGGTCAACGATCCGATCGTGTCGGCCACCAGGATTTGATCGATTATGCGACCTCCGTAATTGATCAGCTGGTCGACGCTCAGGGAGCCCCAGCCAGATTCATCGGTACATTCGCCCGTGCGATTGACTTGTCGAGCATCCAAGGAAGCGTCAGTCCGACTGCGTTTGCGGTTGACCTAGCTAGCCTGACAGACGCCGTCCACGAGCGACGTGATATTAGGTTGGTGCGTAAGAGCAACGAGAACTATGTCGTTCTCTCAAAGTCGGAAATCGACCAGGTGTTATCGGAGTTGGACTGCGTGCTAAAGGTCGACGGCCAAGGTAAGCTGCTGGATCTGGTCGATAGCGCTACCAGCAGCAAGGTCGGTGCCATAGCGATCAATCAGAGTCGGATTGCGCTGCGCGACCTACGCCTTCCTCTTGGCGCCGATGTTGAGATTGAAGATTCGGATCGTCCGCTGGGCGAAGATCCAGATCGAATCTCGCTTCGACGTTACATTGAACGGGAGGATTGTTTCATCGTATTATTCGACTCGCCCTCGCTGGCGTATATAGACGGCACTCTGTTCAGGGATGAGGGGTTCGCCGACGGTGGCGTGGCTTTGCTACGTTACTTGCGCGCGAACACCCTCCTCGGCGGCGTTGTCGACGAGAAGGGAAAGTTTACGGCTGCACATGCGACGTTTGATTCCGATTCAACGTTCGGAGTTATCGAAAAAAGTGTCGCTGATGGAGACGAAGTTCTTGTATGCGACGATTTGGGCGACGAATGGGCGGACTTTATCGGGCTGAATAATTCGAGCAGTCCACCTCGCATCACCTTTTATCATGCTAAACACGGGCCGCCTTCGCTGGGCGCCGGTCCGTTTCATATTTCGGTCAGCCAAGCTATCAAGAATTTGCAGCGCATGAGCCTGCCGGCAGATGCGATGGGAGCAAAAATCCGCCGGTGGGAAAAGAATTATAGCAACGGCGGGGCAACAACCAAGATCCCGCGGACCCTACGCGGAAGCGTAGGTCAGCTCGCCACGGAGTTTGCACGTGCGCGAACCGCTCCCGATGCAATCCGCCGGGTCTTTATCGTGACCTCATCGCTCAGCCGAGGCGCGGTCGAAGCCGCTCTTGCGCGCGTTAAGGCAGGTCACGCGGCGGACCCATATTTCGTTCAGCTCTACTGGCTTCTGATGTCGTTTTTCTCGGCTTGCACGGAAATGAATGCGCACGGCTATGTCGTTTGTCAGGATTAGAGAGCACGCATTCCCTCAGCGATATGATGAAATGGTCAAGCTGCACTTCGGCTTAACCCGGCCGGCTCGTTCTAAATTGGGGCGTTCAGAAGCCTTGGTCGGCTGTCGCATTGTAGAGAAGAACAGGGGAGAGTGCCGCTGCCACACTGACTGGTTAGACAACCGCGGGCCATGGCAATCCAGTATCGGATGAGGGCAACTGCGTACACCTCAATTGCATTCATTTCAAGGGTAGTTATTGCGTGCCTCACAACCTAGCATAAACTCTAAGCCATTTTGTCATTTTATCTCGATTTCAGGAAATCCATATGTTCGGTCGGATCACGGCCCGGTTCGGGTCACTTGCGGTATTTCTGTCTATCCTTGTAGCGTTGCCGATCTTAGCCACGTCAGCATCCGCCAACGACCTGCCGCAACGAATGAGGCTGCCGGTCGGCAGCTATTGGATTGGGGGTGGCGGAGGCGGGGACCTCCCGTCGGGGCACCTGGGGCTGAACCGCACGGCCAATACCGACGGACGTTCCACCTTCAGCATGCCCGCCTATTGCATCGACAAGGGGCGATCGGCACCAAACAGTGGTCACCCGATTACAGCGTTCAGTGGTGACGTCCGAATTCAGCGGTACGAAAAGGGCCGGCTTGTCGCAGAGAAGCCATTTGCCGACGCCATTTCAGGACCAACGCCCTGGGTCTCTGTCTCGGGGCAAGACGATGAGGGCAAAGAGGGATCTCCAATTAGAATTGCGATCACCCCGCTTGATGGTCGCTACGACTACGCGGTCCACGTCCAGGGCTTGGCGATTGCAGGGACCGACGCCAACGATGTTGCCAAGGCCTCCCAGGAGTGGAGGGGCAATGAGGGAGTTCTGAGGGTCTCCAGCGCCTTCGATGTAATGAGGGCGATCGTTGCATCGGCACCAGATCCATACGAGACTCTCGATAGAATTGAGAACGTGAGGCAGGGGCTGGAGTGGCGCTTCTTCGGAAGCCAATCGTCCGGTGCAGACGTGGCGGGCGCCAAAGTGAATTTGCCTGTAGTTCGGGCCGCAGTTGACCGCCTGATGGCAGCGGATTTTGCGCCCCGAAGCCGCGCGTTGAAGGCGCGCGATCGTGGCGACTGGATAACGTTTGCAAAGGGCGGCAATGTTCCAGCTTCCGAGGGAGAGCAGCTCTCGCGAGTGTTGTCTGATATCGGCACGGAAATCGCTTTGCCGGATGACATCGATCAGCCCGAAACTCTTTCGATGCTTGCAAACGTCAACAGACTGATGGCTCTGGATCGCGCTCGGGCGCTTCAACCTTCTCGAATAATTTCTGCTGAGAGCGAGGTCGGTCTCGCCTCGGGGCCGAGCATTTTGCGGTCGTTCTACGCCACCCGGACCCAGGGCGGTCAGTCTTTCGCAAAGGCGCTTCGGATCGCAGCTTACCAGCGATTTAATCCGCTTGATGTGGCAAGCGGCCAGGTTGAATACGATCTTCTGCAGGACTTGCAATGCGCGGCTGAATTGGATCGGGAGGATGTAGCCGCAGGCCTTTTAGGCGGCAGGCTATTCGTTCGTAACGAACAAGCTGCAGCCTTATCGATTGCTCCGCTGCAGGCTTTGGCTCGTCAATTGCATCTCTACGCTGACGAATTTGGTAAATCGCGCAAGGTGAAGGTGTTGAGCAACGATACGCATATTTGTTTCCAGTGGTTCGATGATCACGGAAAGCTAAATACAAAGAAGATACCGCGAGAGGAATTCGGAGGACGCTTCGTGTCAAGCTTCGGTCCGGCCGTATTCATCACAGACGGAAGTGATGGCGCTTTGGATGAGTTGCTCAGCGCGGCCGGCGCCGAGGCTCAAAATCTCGTTAACGCGAGATTGCGGCTCGCTGCAAGTTCTGTCCGAATGCCGACAGGGAAGCCTGGCAAAAAGCCCGATGTTGAGATCGTGCAGCGAGCGGGGGCAGGGGAGCGCTCCACGGACGTCTCCATACTCGAGCTGGACGGAAATGGTGATGCAGGCGTGATTAAGCTGGAGGATGGATCCATCGTCATAGTCGATACCGGACGAAGCCGCGACATCGTCCAGCAATTGAGGAAGTTTCTCGTTCGGAACTACAGGAATGAGAAGCCGCAGATCAAATTGATCATCACCCATTCGCATCAGGACCATATCGGCGGGCTTGACGCTCTCATTGATGCTGGGTTCCGCATTGATGAGATTATCGTCGGCAAATCCATGCAAGACTTGGCAGACGATGGGGTTATTGCCAATCTACAAAAACGCTTGAAGAGCGCGGGATACAACGACAAATCGACAGATTCAATCGGCCACTTCGTTCGCGACGGCGTAACGCCTTGGATCAATCTGGAGAATGTAGTCGAAAGAGATGGAGTTGAGACCTTCACGCTTTATCCCGGCAACGATACGACAATCACCCTGCATCATGTGTCGGACAGCAAGGAGCCGAACGATGCTGGGATCGTGGTCAAACTCGTCAATAGGGGGACCAGTTGGCTTTTGACCGACGACATAAGCGCAAGTACTATGAGGACAATGCTTCTCTCCCTGCCGCCGGGATCGCTGTCTGCAGGCTATCTGAAATGGCCACACCATCTGTGGTTTCCAAAAGAACACTCCACTCCGCGCGCCGACTTGAACCGCTTCCTCTCAGCGGTCGCGGCGCATACATATGTCTTTTCGAATAAGGGCCATGTCTCACATACTAGCCGACGCTATAAGGATATCGTCACGTTCATCCATTCAGCTTTCGACAAGGACGTGAATGCCTTGTGGACGGACGAGTGGAAATCGAACTTGGTATTTCGGTAGCGGCGCAGTGTGCTGACGGCGACTATTAACTGCGTGATTCATCGCCACGGCTGTTGCTATCCCGGGAGTTAGATAAAAGAACCCGCGGAGGAGCGAGCGCTCGTGGAAATTTGGAGCAGTGATCCGCAGCTGCGACGATCTCGCATCGTGCATGCATCTAATTGTGCCGAGCACAAGGAGGATTTCTTCAAGGCTTGATTAGCCCAAGAAAGACGAGTTCATTGAAGTATGGGTTCGATGGAGTAGCTGACGTGAGACTCTCCGCGCGACTGAGGCAGGGCTGTTCAAATGGATACCAATGAGGCTGCCCCAGTGCGCGCATGATACCTTTTCAGGTCGATCCGCCCACGGCGCCAAGGTAGCTGTTCAGCGCCCGCGGCGCGGAAGTAAGGGGCAGGTATGAGATGACTCAGTTCGCAAGCGAGTTGATGCGTCGCGCGCCAGAATTCAAGCGCAAGGGCGCCAGCGAGATGCGAGCTGATCGATGCAATACTTTTCGAACTCTTGGGTTGGACCAAAGAAGATGTAATGAAAATGTGGAATTGGATTTCCGCGATCGGTGTAACCATTGAATTCGTCGGGTTCGCGATCCTGGCGATTGAAGTCTATCGGACGCTCAATTCCGATATTCTCGATAACCTCCAAGTCGTCGCTGAGAAGAGCGCGGCCGATTCTATGGTCGTGGACGACGAGAGCGGTCTGCACTTTGACGGAGGGCAAATCGGTAAGTTGATCGAACAGATCAATGCTCGGCAGGTTTCGTTGCGGAGCCGCAAGAGCCTCATCAGAATCGGTGCGATAATTAGCGCCGTCGGCTGCATTGGCCAAATCGTCGGTAGCTTTGGCCAAGCCTGGACCGCAAATTGACGGTGCGTCTACCGTGAGTCGGGCCAGCGATTTCAGAACAAGACTCCGAAGCGTCGGTTCAGGGCCAAGCTGCGCGATGATCGAAGGCCGGCCATACGGTCGAACTGCGATCGACTTCGTCCATGAACAGTTGGCGACAGGTACAAGCTTCGCGAGCTCACGATCATCGACAGCACTTTCCTCGCTCGCGGCTCGCACCTTGTGTTGTGTACGTCGAGACTTGTGTTCTGTACGTCGAGAGGGGTGCCGGCGCAAATTGCGTCGCCGGAAATGCTGTCATTATAGCCAAATTAGAGGGACGGTGCCATCGGCGTGGCGATCGCGGATGCCGCTGCAAGCCATCGATTGGGCCGGCGAAAGTGCCAAGCCCGGTGCGCGGTCGTCATGTTTAAGTGCATGGGATCGTCAAGAGCCTGCGCATTGCGCTGCAAAGAGCCTCGCCGTTCATGTAGCTGAGGCTCCGGTCTTGCTTGCCGCCGATGAACCATTCGGTTTCAGCGCATAGCTGTTTCAGAGCTCCGGAATTGGGGAAAAAGAGGTCAGCATGACTGATTGCTCCGCAACGCTGGACGAGACAGCTAGCTAGCCTTGCTCTTTGAGCGAAGCAACACCCCACGCAGGTGGATGACAGGACTTCCGCGTCCGATATCTGGCTGCTTTTCTGACTTCGAATGATACTGCCGGTGAGCGCGTCGCATTGCGGCGTCTGCACCTTCTTCGGAGCAATGGTCAAGCGCGCGTGAGCGCAGAGGTCAGGTTACTTTTTTATCAAGAGCGAGGTGATCGCGACCAGCGCCAGGTCCTCACTCATATGCATTCATGCAACCGACACAAATCGCAAGTATCGGGAACTGATCGATCGAGACCAGTGCATGGTCCCGCCGCTACCCGTTCCCCGTCATTGACGCTCGGATCGCGATTGAGCACTTCCGGCCGGCGCGCCGCGCGACGGGTTTCACTTATCGCACCTCGAAGGACAGCTTCAAGAAGTTGCTGATGTCGAGCGAATCGTCAATCGCCATGAGCGTTCGAGGAAGACATCTTATGGCCAGATGCTGCGCGACGCACTCATATGCGTCTCGTCTGATCAATAACGCACCAATGTCGGTCGACAACAACTTGGAGGGGGAGTGGTCGACGGTGTGGATTTTTGCGTTCTGCGTGAACGAGCGAAGAAAAAATGCGCCAAGTCGACAGATTGAAGCGGGAAACATCGATGTTGTGTTCTTGGCTGCCTGCAACGAAAATCTCTTGACCGTTCAACAGAATATTCGATAAATCGCGCCACTACTGTAGGTTAAGTTCTCAATTTCTAGCGCGGTGCTCGATAGGTGTTGCTCGTCGGTTTGACGGCAAGCCTCTCGCAATCTGCGGCGCAATGCCTTCGACGAGCGAGTTCGTAAAATCCTGGGCTACTTCACTCGCTCGGGACGATCTCCGATAGACAGTAGGAAATTGACGCGATGACTGTGCGCGAGCAGCTGTTTACATTGTTGCGCAACCTCCGGTGGATTGCCGTTCTCTCGGTGGTCATTTCAATTTTGCTATACTTGCCAGATCAGATTCAGGAGCTCTACCGGATAGCAGCTGACGACATCGGGTTGATTACGCTCAAGGAATTTGTCGCCCTTGGAGTGATTGCACTAACGATTTGGGCAGCCGCTTTTCAGCTTACCGCGGCAACCCTGCCTCACATCCCCCCGGCCACGGGTCGCCTAGCCTTCTATATAAAAGCTGCTCCCGTTGTGCTCGGAGCGCTGCCGATAGCCGCCGCGATGGCAGGTCAACTCGCCTCACGGCCGGCTGAAAAGATCGGTGAGGTCGAGGAAGTCGGAAGCATCTTCCGCATTCAGGACCAGGCGCTCGCCTTCGAGCGGAACATGCTTGTTATCCTCGCGTTCGCTATGTTGATCCTGCTCGCCTCCTTTGTCGTCTTCGCTTGGCGGATGGGATCGAAAGGTCGTTCGACTGCGCTCGCGAGTCGAGCGAACATTGCTTATTTCACCCGATACAGATTTCTCGCGCTCACGATCGTCGTCATCGCCCTGTTGACGACCGGGTTCGTTGTACTTCCGGACCGGCTTGCGCAATTCGTCGGATCGTTCGGCGTGATCGCGCTCTTTACGATGTGCGTGGTCGCTCTCACCACTCACTTTGCGCTACTGACGATCAGGTTCAGTTTCCCATTCATACCAGTTGTGTTTGGAGGTTTATTCCTGGTTGCCTCCTTGCTCGGAGGCGATGGTCACGGCCTACGCGCCTCGAAGGAATCAACTACCCAACCGGAAGAAAAGCGCTTTGCTGCAGTTGAAGCATTTCGTGAGTGGCTTCTGCAAAAGCCGCGTGTTGCCGAGGCCAAGAGGCTCGGAGAATATCCCGTATTCATTGTGGCCGCCCAGGGCGGCGGTATCTACGCAGCTAACAATGCGGCGCGTTTTTTGGCCAGGATGCAGGATCTCTGTCCGGCATTTCGGCAGCATCTGTTTGCGATAAGCGGGGTTTCCGGGGGGAGCGTCGGTTCGGCAGTTTTCGCGGCTGCGCTTCATGCCGACAATGCGCCACTTGATACGATCGCTCCCGACGCAAAGACATGCCCGAAGATCGCGGACTTCCTGGCCGGCGTCGGCCGGGCCGAGGATATCGATGCCTCTGGGCCGGTCGAACAGCGCGTTGCAAGCGTCTTGGAGACGGATTTTCTTTCGCCCTTGGTCGCTGGCTTTCTGTTTACCGATTTCACCCAGCTGTTTTCTCCGGTCGCGAGTCCCAGTTTCGATCGCGCGCGTTTTCTGGAATACACGCTGGAGAATGCTGCAGACAGAATGCTCAAGGCCCAGAAGGGCGCCGGCGATCAATCCAATCTGCTAAAAGCCGACTTTCAGTCACATTGGACAGCTTCCAACAATATGCCGGCGCTGTTGTTGAACACGACAGATGCCGGGAGCGGCAAACGCGTTGTTATCTCGCCCTTCGATATCGACCCGCTACACGCGAAAGACAAGGACCTTTGTATTCTCTCGAGCCTTGATCGCGTAGGCAGCGGAGCCGATCAAACCGTTAAAAGCCACTCGTTGCGAATTCCGCTTAGCGCTGCGGCCTTTACGAGCGCGCGGTTTCCGTGGGTGACGCCGGCCGCGACGGTCTCTTTGAAGAATGATTGCATGACCGCCAATTCGCAAGCGCGCCTGGTGGACGGCGGATATGTCGAGAATTCCGGAATAGAGACCGCGCTCGATCTGATTGAGCGGCTCAACAGTATCAGGGGCACGTCCGATGCGCCAAAATTTAGGATCTATCTGCTGTCGCTTGTGAGCGGTCAATTCGGAGACCACGGCTCCTTCATGTTCGGTGAGCTCATGGAGCCGGTGCGGGCGCTCTTGAGCACGCGAAGCTCTCGAACCTATGTTGCGCTCAATCATGCGACCAATATCGATCGTCGCCCGGAAAACGGCCTCACTTCCAGCGTGCAGCGCTTTCCAACGTTCGGACGGATCGACATAACAGGCAGGTTTTACAACCTGCCGCTTGGCTGGACGCTATCTCAGAGAACCGAAGATATCATCTCGCTGAGCAGTGGCCGCTTCTGGGATTGTGTGCCGAAGGACGATTTCGATCAATCCCGCAACAAGCAGAGTAATGCTGATTGCCTGCAAGTAAAGTTGTTCCATCTCTTGAACGGATCTGTGGCGTCCGCCTTTGAAACGCTCAGGGATGCCAAGCTTGCCCAGGCTGCTTACGCCGACGAATTGAGCAGGGAATACCGGCCCGCTCCAAAGATCAGGCCGCAGCCGCTACTTGCCTGTTATGAGACGAAGTGGTTGCAGGAGCGTGGCTATCAGAAATACCAGGATAAAGTTGCTACGTACGAGCAACAGCTGGCGCAGTCGATCAAGGACCGTTCGCCGCCTCCTGCACCTGTGCCGCCATATCGAAAGAGCTATATGGCTTATTTCCAGGCCGAGCAGGTCAAAGCCTTGCTCCAGGAATGGGACCGTATCGAGGAGACCGATCCACGGATCCTGGCCTATATCCTGGGCGCAATCTCCTACGACAGCGCCGATTTTACGCGCAGCAGCGAAGACTTCTCTTATAGCGCGGTCTCACAGCTGCCGGCCAAATGGCAGAAGCGAATAGCCAAGAACAACGCGGACCTCGCGGCCGCGAACAAAGCGCCCGTCGGCATGGATGCATTGCTTAATCATCCCAAGGATTTGGCCAACTTCGTTCTTGGTTATGAAGGCAACCCATTCGGAAACAAGGTCGGAACGGATGACGGTTGGCTGTTTCGTCCACGAGGAATGTATCAACTGGTCGGGCGCGAGCAATATCAGGAAGCGCAAGATCAAATGCAACAGATCGAAGAGCTGGCGGGACTTGATCTTCTGGCACTTCCCGACGCCCTGCGTGACGCGAAGATTTCAGCCAAGGTGGCTTTCGCTCACTTTCGGCTTCATCCCTATCAGAACCGAACGCTGCTCGAGCTTCTTAAGGATCGTTCGATGGACTGGATCGCCGTGCGCGCGTTGCAAACGGACATGGAGCACGGCCCGGCCGCAAGAGAGCGTGTCAATGCAAGGAGCCAGATGTTTCTTGGCTGCATTGAAGAGGCGTTACATCCCACGCAACTCAAAGCATTGCAGAGCAAACTCTACGGCAGCGAGTGAACACCCCGACTCCCGAGGCCGCACGCGGCGTGCGGAGATGATGTGGCTGAAGGCGGCTTTTCTACATAGGTTTTCGTTTCTCCAATCTGACATGGGAATTGCCGACGATGGCAAACAGTGAAATGCGCCGGTCGAAGCTTGGTCGGCTGTTTACAAAACTGTCCGCAGCGGGGCTGATATTCGCCGTTGCTTTCGGAACAGGAACGGCCATTGCCCAGACGCCATTAAAGCCGCTTTCGGCCAACGACGTGTCTATCCTGTTTCCTCCACCCAGGACACCAGCAGACCTCGCTGGGCTGATTGCGGTGTCCGATCTCGCCGGTCCCACTGGAGCTCCGCAGCGGCTGTTGTCCGACGAGGATTTCGCACGCTTCATCGCTAACGCCGAACATCCAGAACGCGAAGGCGTGCCGGACTCGGGCGCGCGCCGCATTCAGCTGCCTGACGCCGTGAAGAAGATCGATGCCTGGTTCGTTGCAGGCATCCGGATCGACCCGGGAGCACCGGGATTATCTGCTGATGTCATCGCCCAGTTTGGCCGCCAGCCGCAAATCCGCCTGATCATTCAGCCGGTGACCAATGGACCCCAAGGGTTCAAGGTCCATGACACTGCCGGTCACCTTATCTTCAGTTTCAACTTGGTACCCGATCCACCTCTTGATGGTTGCGCGCCGTTCCCGCGCTTCAAACCTGATGACGAAGCCTTCAAGGCGATCGTGCGGGACGTTGCGTCTTTACGTGATCAACTCGCGGCGGGAAAATTCGGCAATGCCAAGGTCTCGACTGCCGGCGACATGAATGTGCACCCGGGACTGGTCGGTGCCTCCGCAAAGCCATTTCGTGATGCAGTCAAAGCTTTCCTGGAAAAGCATCTCTCGCCGCAGCGCCTCAACACCATGGCTGTGATGGGGATTTCACCGCCCGAACCCTGGGTGTTCGTCTCGATGCTGAGGGTCCCCAAGGCCGGCCTAATACCGGTGCCTGGCCCGACGCTCGATGGTGCCCATGTCGCACAGATGTTCAGCATCGTCGGCGAGACGCACGTCGTCCCGCGGCCTGTCACGAATAATGAAAATCCAATGACTTGTCGCCACGCTGCGCTGCAGAATCCTCCTCTGCCGTCCGCGGATCGTAAGGGCGTTTCAACAGCCGATTTTATCGATGCCAACGTCCCCAATAGCCGCGTCCTCGAGATCGTCAATGTCATTGCGGATCCGAAGAAGAGCCATTTCTTCAATACGGACTGCGTGAGCTGTCACACCGAAACGGCGCAGCCACTCAAAAGGAAGATGCAGGGCTTCGTGGTGCCGGGCGTGAACCGAGCCGTTCTACCGAAGGAAGACTGGAATGTTCGCAATTTCGGCTGGTTCCCCTCGTTCCTGCATGGTGGCCCCGCGGCCGCGACCATCACGCGACGCGCGGCGGCTGAAACCGCTGACGTGGTCAGTTTCATCAATAGTCAGTTGCTGAACAAGTAGTACGCGCCATCGTCGGCCAGCGCGATCGCGCAGCAGAGGGCGCCATTTGAGATCGAGGAGGGTTGCTATGGGGGCATCGTTCAGCTCTTGGGTCGGTGGCCGCTTAAGGCGGTGGCCTCATATCGTGGGTCTCTTGTTTGCAATCGCGTTGATAATCGTGTTTGTCACGTCGGCGTCAGTGGGCATCACGGCGTATTTCGCGCCGCAGAAGCTTCGCGATACGGCGCTCAAGATCAAGAATGGCGCAAATCTGGTTGCCCAACTGCTGCCGGCGACGCTGCCGGCGCCATCGAAGATCGATAGCGCATACTGGCTGCCCCAGAACTGGAGTGCGCGGCAGCGTTACTGGTTCCACCACACGTCTCAAGGGACGGCGACCATTCCTGTCCCCTATCGCTGGTTCCTGGCTCTCGAACGTCCTGAGTTGTCCATTCATTACACGAGCTTGACGGACAACGAGTATCTGAGACGCCTCGGTTTCATTCCAAGTCCGAGCTCGAAGGACTTTGCCGCTAACGCACCTGCATACGGCTACCACGAGGACGCGTCGAAGGACGTGAGCTCCACTTGGACACCAAGCACGCCAGATAATCCAAATGGCTTGCCTGTAGGCTTCGCAATCCTGAAGGGAGGCATCGACCCGACGACGGGAGCATTGTTCGAAGATCAGATCGGACTAACCTGCGCCGCCTGTCATACCGGTCACCTCGAGTACAAGAATGTTAGCATCCGCTACGATGGTGGGCCGGCAATGGTCAATCTCGGTGAAGTTGAACGGGGCATTGGGCTGTCGATCGGCTATACGCTAAAATTGCCATGGCGTTTCGAACGTTTCGCCGACCGCCTGGAAAACATTGAAGGTCGAAGCATCGATCGCAAAAGACTTCGAAGTGATCTGGAGCTCGCACTTCGAAAGATCGAGAAGCAGAAGATCGTAAGCGATAATCTTCTGACGGGGCAGGGCGTGACGAATCTCGACGAGGGATTCGGTCGGCTTGATGCCTTGAACCGGATTGGCAACCAGGTCTTCTATACCAATTTTCTTGATCCTGTGACCGGAGAACTCCCAGATCCGCTTCTGAAGGGCAACTTCGCGCGGAATGACGCGCCTGTGAGCTTTCCGCCAATCTGGGACACGCCGTACTTCCTTTGGGCGCAGTATGACGCCTCTGTTCTCAACGAGCTTGTTCGCAATTCCGGCGAGGCGCTCGGCGTCAGTGCGAAAATCAACATGAAGGCGCCGGCGACCGGACGGCCGCTTTTCAAATCATCCATCCATCTATCGGACATTGCACGTTTCGAGGAGCTTTTGCGCGGTACCGATCCCTTTTCGTCGACGGAGGCAAGCGGCAGGAAATTCAGCGGGCTTGTCGCGCCACGTTGGAAGGACGCGCAGGACAGGTTCCAAGGCGACCCGGCCTGGGCCATAGACGAAAAACTCGTTGAGAAAGGTCGCGATCTTTATCGCTCGCACTGCTTTGAATGCCACCGAGGACCGGTCAATGACCCCGCGTTTGACGCCAAGTGGCCGGAAGATTCATTCTGGAAGCCGGAGAACCCGGATCGATCGGCCAAGGGCGAGAAGAATTGGGTGGAGATCGGCGGACGCCATTATTTCAACGTGGTTCAGCTGCCGGTAAATGTGATCGGCACCGATCGTCAACAATCCAATGTCCTGACAACGCGGCGAGTTCACTTACCCGGCTCGCTCGGTCTCAATCCGATCGAGGATCTGAACAAAGTTTGGGGCTGCGGTCTTCCAGCCGACGGGGCTGCAGATCCCTTGTTTGTGCTCGCGCTGATGGACGTGGTGGGCAAGACGATTGATCAATGGAACATTGCGAACGATTCCTCCGAACAAGCCAAGCAGCAGATGTGGGGGCCGAGGAAAAACTGTCAGAACCCGCGAGTCTATGTTGGAGCGCGGGTGAGCCGTAACGGCAAGGACGAAGATGTCCTCGCTCTTGAACCTCAGTACCGGGCGCGCCCGTTGGATGGTGTCTGGGCAACAGCTCCGTATCTGCACAACGGGTCCGTGCCGACCCTCAAGGACATATTATTGCCGCAGGGCCGGCGGCCGAGTTCTTTCTGCGTTGGCAGCCGCAAGTTCGATCCCGTCAACGTCGGACTTGTTACGAAATTGCGAGCGAGCGACGCCTGCGCGGCCGGCCTGACGGACTTCAACGTATCGCTGCTTGGCAACAGCAATCGCGGCCATTCGTTCGAGGGCAAAGAAACCGACATAACGAAGCTGCCGCCGGGGGTCATCGGTCCAGAATTGACTGATGCCGAACGACGGGCCCTTCTTGAGTATCTGAAGACGCTGTGACGGAGCTGTTAGCACCTCGAAGCTGAGCGCTCGCCATCAGAGTGTCGACCAAGCCGATCTTTGGGAGGGATACCGTCAACGTACACTCGCCCCGTGCTGCGAACATGTGATTTTGCGCCTGGCGTGGGAGTTGCTGGACTTCATTACGCGGATCCGGGTGATGGCGCCGGTCCGATGTCCTTTGGTGATGATAACTCGACAGGTGCTCCCGAGCGCGAGCTGGGCGTGCTGATTGCGCAGACATCTACTCGGTCTGTGAACCAGATCGCACGCGGGCCATCTGCGTGATCGACGGACCTACGTCGGGCTCCCGACGTCGAACAACTCGCCGATCATTGAAGACGGGCCGCAAGCGGATATCTGAGCGCATTTCTTCAGTCTCGAGGTTCTGCTTGGCACCGAGAAGACCAATCAAACGGTCGAACGAGTTGTCCGAATGTATCGGCAATCTCGCCAAAGACATCAGAGTTGATGACACCCGACATCGTTTATTGTATGATCGCACAACCTTAAGTAAAGCAGGTCAGGAAGCAAATTCGACCCTGTAACACCGGCTATTGATGATATTTATGTCGTGAAACTCGCGTTCGCAGTGTAGTCATTGCGCCGCTTCATTGGAGGAGACCTTCTATGCTCGACTCCGAAACGACTGCTCGTCTCCGTCGAGTTCTAGATGAGGTTTGCAAGGGGTTGCCCCCTCACGAGACCGGCTCCCGAACGCATGTCGCTTCCAAAATTCTAGAAGCCGCCGCTCGAGGCGAGACATCCGCTGAAGTCCTTCGGCAAGTCGGACAGAACGCTTTGACCACCGCTCCGTCGATGTGGCTTCAGCAACGTCATCGTCGGTATTCAACCGAAAACAGCGGTTCCGGCGAACGCAATAGCTCAACCAAACAGGATTAAGCACGCCGATCCAGGCTCGATACCAAGATCACGCGGAGCTGGGAGCATTGGCGCGACATCTGGAAGCCCGAACGGCTAGGCGCGAGAGATGGCAAGGATCGCAGCGTAACGGATTGATTAATGCGCTGCAGCTGACCTGATCAGCTATCGGATCCTGCCGGGCGGCAAGCAGCCTGGAGGTCCGCACGAGGGAGCAGGTTCGTATATCGCTCCCGACCTACCGGAATTGGTAGTGTCAAGAGCGGTCGCAGTCTGTTTTGATTGGCCGCATTCGTGACGGTCGGCATGGTTTCCAATTTGACCAACGAGAGGTGTACGACGCCGGCCCTCTTCGGTCGGGTTGCATCGAATCAACGCGCAAGGCGAGTAGCCGTGGCGCGGCTTGGTCACGGTCGAGGAGGGCTGCATGTTGATTGCCACCGAATCTCGCGGGCGGCGCGCGGGAACAGTCTCGTAGACAGACGTCTGGCTCTCACGGAAGGCGCCATTGTGCGTGACGGCATTTGCTGGATTGAGCGCGAGGGAGCAGGGCCTGTTGAAGGGGCAACAACCGTCGTTCCATCGAGTAACGAGGCAGGACCAGAATGGGCCGCGGCCAACGCTCGACTGAAAGCCACTTGCGTTTCGGTGCTGGCGCGGTTTCCGGGAGCAGCCTCGGCGGAGCTTCGCGGAAGGGTTGGGGCTGCGGTATGGCTCTCGGCGGCACCTATCGGCTCACCAAGCGTGTTCGAGCGTCGGAGGCCACCAGCGCACCCAATCAACGGCAGCGGTTTGCGCGACCATGCGAGAATTGTGCCTTCAGAGCCGGCACACAGATTTGGTGCAGTATTGGGACTGTTGGAACCGAGGTACCATTCCATACGTATGACGAACTCTCAATACCAGTTAGTGTTCCGGGACCTCGTCATGGATGTCCGCGCGCAACGCGTCAGTCGCGGCGGCCGACCAATCAAGGTAAGACCCTTGGAATTCCGCCTGTTGCAACATTTCCTTGAGCACCCGGAACAGGTGTTCTCGAGATCCGAACTCCTGTCGACCATCTGGGGCCAGAACGTCCATGTCACTTCGCGGACCGTTGACCTCCATATCGGCCGCCTACGTAAGGCCCTCAATGGAGGCGGCCAGTGCAACTACATCCGCACGGTGCACTCTCGAGGTTACTCCCTCGATGTGCAGGAGTAACGCGCCGACCGCCAGGTTTCGCTCCTCACTTCTTCGGTCCTCGACAGCAGGACCCAAAAAAAGGCGATTGCCGGTCGCTCCGAGTGCGCACGAGCGTAGCCGGCTGCGGCAAGCATGGCACGGGCTCGTAACACCGCCGGCCCGTCGGGCTCAACTTTCCATAGGCGACGCGCTTAGTCATATCGAAAGTACCTACGCTTATGTCGTCGAGCAAACGTGGCGAGAGCGAGGTTTCCAGCCGCCATTCGAGCGCCATCTGCTCTAGTCGAGCATCGATAGGAGTGCCACTGTTGACAGTGCAGCGAAGCCAGTGATCCAGGGGATCACCGCCGCGCGCCCTCGTGGGAAGAAGAAAGGAGCGATATTAAGTATGCCAAGCCCACTATTCGTGGCTGCCAAAATAGGAAAGAATTGCTCCGTGCGGATGAACGGCCGCAGCAGGAAGAGGAGAGTTAGGACGAGAATATTATGGGCGATCGGCAGACCCACGACTTTCCCGTCCTCAGTTGCGCCGTAAACGTTGAAATAGCTTAACCGCAAGACTCCAGCGCTTGCCACGAATAGTGCGCAGAGAATTGCCGTCATGCTTAAATTGCCGACAGCCATGAGCAGGATCGCTGGAAAGATGCCGCTGCTGATGAGGTCGGCGAAAGAATCCAGATTTGCGCCAAACTCTTCCCGCTCTTTTGGCCGGCTCTTAATGCACGCCGCCAGCCAGCCATCGATCCAATCAGCAACGACGGCCCAGAGCGCGGAAATTAGCGCGAGTTCGAATGCGTGTTTCAGGGCGAAGAACATCGCGAGCAACGACAAACAAAATCCGACCAAGGTGATGAAATTGGGAACATCTGCGAGCAGGTGGATCATTAACCTCGGTCGGTCAGCAGCGGGTGTCGTGCGCATGCGGCTCTCCTCTTATTCAAGTGAAGTCTTCGAGGGATTACTGCAAGCGGGAGATAAACATCGGTACCACACCAAGCTCCGCAAGCCCGCTCATGATTGCCGACACCTGCGGGTCTGAGCGATTGCGATTCGCTTGCAGGATCACGCCGACCATTCGACCGCTATGCGCAACCTGAATCCCCAGAGCACCATTGGCACAGGCGATATCTAAAACATCTGGAAGGCCTGGCTGAGCAATATAGCGTTGATTGATGAGGGCGCTTTCTGTTGCAACCCTCGCAAGGAGTGCCTGATCCGCGTTGGAGATGGCGCGTCTCAAGATCCGGCGTAATTCGTCGAAATGATCAATCTCTGCTGGTTCATAGCGAGCGGGCGGAAAATCCAGCGTCAGCAATGGGCTCTCCGGGCAGCAGTTTATACTGATGATTCCCAAAGGCGGGAGCAGTTGGGCGAACTCCTCAATAACGATACCCTCCCGATGCGCAGTAAGAACCGCGCGCGAAGTGAACATGGTTCCATCGCTGGCTTCCTCCGCTGCCACAGCTATTTCTAGAAGCTGTGCCGGACTAAGGCTTTTGCCGAGGGCGGCGGCTGTCGCCTTCAGGGCAGCGACGATGTCAGCCGTCGACGAACCCAACCCGTAGCCGATGGGTATGTTGCTCCTGACCCACACCGACAATCCCGGCGCACGCTCACCGAATTGACCCAACATCAGGGCCACGGCACGTTGCACCTTTGATTTCTCGGCTGGATCGAGGTCGACTGAGGGGGCACTCCTGGGCGAGACCCAGGCGATGGAATTGAAGATGGGACAGGGTAAGGTGACAAGCCCTCGATGGATTCGGCAGTCTTGGTCACGGAAGGCTCCTTGGAGGATTTCCCCGTGGTGCCCGATCCCGACGCCAACCGCGCGCGCGGGCCTAAGTCCTGCTGCCTGAACATAGGCATTCTTCGAGCCGAGCTGGCAGCGCCCATTCTCGCGAACTACCGTCGGGTCAAGGGACGATCGGGTATCCATTCTGGGTGTCCATTCTAAAACATAAAGCCCATTCTAATCCTCAATCGATGTCAGCCTATGACTGTGTTCTAATGCGCTCAGCGCGCCAATTGGCTCTACCAAACTGGGAGCAGAATACAGGCCCCCAATGAGCATCAGTTGCCGCGCCGAGCACGACGTCCCCGACGAGTTCACTACCTTCCATGCATCCCGTAAACATGTAGGAAATCTTGAATGCCTCGTAAGGATGCGCACTCGTGAAACGAATTCCGATGCCCTCGGTCGTGCCGCTCAGAGGGGCTTCGGACATCGGCGTGCGATGCATGCCCGCAAATTCCGTACCGTTTTGTTCTAGGGTCAGCTCATGAACGGCGCTGCGGTGAAGGAATGAGAGATGAAGGCTCCAGGTGCCGGCCAAGAGAGGAGTCTCGCCATGGTGATGTTCGTGCTGGCGCGGAGCGCTCGCTCGCCGAAATTCTTCCTTCATCCGTTGAGCAACGACCTTCGCCTCACCTGGCTGGAAGTTATAGGGGTCGAGGATCACGGATTCCGCAGTGGCGCGAATGTCGTCAAGCATCACCGAAGGACTTTCGGCAAGTAGCCGTTCTCTCAAAAGAAGGCCATGAATTGGATATCGTATCGTATCCCACCGCACCCTCAATCGAGGTACCCTGGCCAGATCGACTGCCTCAACGATTTCGGTTCGGATCCCTCGTTCGCGTTCCAATTCGCCTGCAATCAGCACGAGCTCCGAGCGCCAGCGTTGTTCTTCGGCGGCCGGGTCGTGCGAGCCAAACCAATGCTCGACAGCGGCAAGTGCTCCGATGATTTCCTCCTTTCCGACCTTCATCGCTCGACCGAATGACTGGTGCGGGGCGCCGTTGAGCCATGCGGCTTCGACGAGCTCACGCCGACCGAAGAGCAGGCCCGTCGAATGGGGGCCACGCAAGAATTTCGCACCGCTATAAACAACCAGATCAGCGCCTCGCCGAAGCCAAGGATCCGGGGTCTGCGGGTAGACCGAGGCGGCATCGACAAGAATGGGAACCTTTGCGCCCCGTGCAAGCGGCACTAGACTTCCAAGCGGCAGACGGGATTGTGGCTCACGCATGGCGTTGAGGCACACGAGTGCCACGTCGTGCTGGGCTAAAGCCAATTCGGCCTCCGTAGTCGACCCTACTGACCTGACGGTCAGACCGGCGAGGCGAAGCGCTTGCTCGTAGGCAAAACGTTGATCGCTTGGGACCAATACGACTTGGCCATTCCGTGCTAGGAAGGGCAGCCGAAGCATTCTCTCCGGATCGTTGCCGGCGATGGATGCCGCTGCTGACAATGCAATCGCGGCGGCGCTGCCGGCTGTGACGATACCCCATTCCGTGCCCATGAGCGCACCGAGACGCTCTCCGACCACTTGCATGAGCTCGTCAAGATTGACGAAGCCCCGTGCCGCAGCCGCCATCGCCTGTTCGACCTGGGGCAACATTCTGCAATTTCCGTTGATCGCCCGGACGCCGGTACAGTTGATGAACTGGCGTACGCCCAGATGATCGTAGGGGGCGTCAAAAAACGAGAGCTGACCCGTGTAGTCCGAGCCCGCCATATTTGCGCCCTTCGAGGGATAGAGATCATGATGCATAATAGGCTCCGCGCGTCTCTTCAGAGCTCTTATCGATGAAAAGGAGCTGGGCAACCGCGTAATCGAGCGGATCGTCGATCTCTATCCAGCGGATATTCGGACACGGTACGGCCCGCAGGTCGCTCCCACCGCGTGCGATCAAGCGTGCCAACGCGCATTCATAAAATTCGTAAGTGTTTCCTGCCTCAATTGTCCGCTCGATCTCGGGGAGCAGACTCCTCTGCATGAACTCTCGACAAAAGCGGTGTATGTTGATCGTCTTCCAGAGTTCTTTTTTGCGGCTCTCACCAGCTTGGGCCGGTACGATCGAAAGCGCTTGGATGCACCATTCCTCGTCGACGGACACAGCTGCGCCTGTCATGTGCGGCTCCATCCGGTCTACGGCTACCGCATTAACGAGATCTGGCGATAGGAGTCGATCGAGAATGACCCGGTCGAAGAATACATCGCCTTCGATGAGGACCACGTCATTACATAGATGATCGCGGGCAGCCCAGAGTGAAACGATATTATTGGTGTGCTGGTAATTCTCGACCGGCACGTAGTCTATCTCCACTCCGGCAAGCGTCGATCCGAGCTCTGCCACGACGAGATCGCGCAGGTGCCCTATTACAATGGTGGCTTTCGTGATCCCGGAGGCGCCGAGCATCTGTACGCAATTCCGCAGAATTGGCGTGCCATTGACTGGGAGTAGTGGCTTCGGTCGATGTGCGGTAATGGGGAGGAGCCGCTCTCCTTTGCCGGCGGCAAGAATAATTGCGTGTTCACTGCGTCTTCCCGGTATAGTCGACATCATAAGCTGATCAGTTCGACGCGTGAATGCATTTCGATGTTTGTCGCCATTCGTCACAGGTCTTCTTGTGGTGTTACCGCTTGATAACGATCTCGCACGCGACGAGGCATGTCAATCTAGCTACAAAAATGCTACGATACGATTACATCTTCGCGCTGGCCTAAATCGTAGGCTCGTCGAACACAGCGGAGCAACCGCATGCCGCCGCGCGCCAAGTCTCAAAAGAATCCGCTTGCTTCACGATTCACATTTTCGGTCCATGATCGCTCTCTTGTGTGTCGGGTTTGTCGAGTTCGCGACACGAGTGTGCTTGGACAGGCTTTGGCGTCGCGGACGAAGTTGCCCAAGCATCACCGTTTTCCTGATCGGTTTGATCAGTCAAATTGGCATGGGTTTTGAACGCCTTTCTCGCCAAGCGTGGAAGAGTTCCAAGCGACGACTTGTCGTCGACTGATTTTTTATCCGCTTGTGGGCCTCTTTGTCGGTGAGGCGGTGCCGCCTGCCTTGCTGCCGCAAACAATTGCGTCCGACGAGCGACATCACTGATGGCCTCAACCTCATTGTCCACTGATACGCCGACTGTAGGCAATGCACAGCCGGAGCATCTTCAGCGTCAAGGAAGTAAGGTCATGGCCGGCCGCAGCGCGCATAATCCCGCCCCGAGCCAAATCCAAACCTTGTCGCCCTGGAGCGCTCTGAAGCATCGCCGCTTTCGGTGGCTATGGTTCGCCAATATTTGCTCTCAGGAAGGTATATGGCTGAACAGCCTCTCGGGCGCGTGGCTGATGGCGACAATGTCACAATCGCCAACCATGGTCGCGCTCGTGCAGACGGCCATCTACGCGCCCACGTGCTTCCTCACTGTGATCGCTGGAGTCCTTGCAGACAGGTGGGATCGGAAACTCTGTCTCCTGGGGGCGCAATACCTCATGATCTTCGCGAGCATAGGCATGGCGGTGCTGGCTTTTGGCCAGGCTTTCTCGCCTTGGCTGCTGCTCGGAGCGATCTTCGCCTTCAACTGCGGCTGGGCGCTCAGCATCCCGGCTTGGCAGGCGCTCTCGGCAGATCTGGTCGAGCCCGAAGAAATTATCGCCATATCGTCGCTTGGCACCATAAGCTTCAACGTCGCGCGCGTGATCGGATCACCGATCATCGGCGTTGGCCTTGGGTTCGGCGTTCTATTCACGGTGAGCGCGGCGTGTCTTGTGCCGATGGCCGGAGCACTAATCCTTACACACACGAGTAGAGCCAGGCACTGTGTTATGCGGGATGAAGCAGGCTTTTGGCGAGAGCTTCTCAGCGTGAGCCGCGTTTCCGGCTTCGGGCGCTTCCTCATGCTTATTGCCATCGTGTCCGTCGGCTCGAGCGCGCTGTGGGCCCTCGTGCCCTTTGTGACCGCGGCCCACAACCTGGGCGCCAGTACGATGGGGCTGGCCATGGCCAGTCTCGGTGCCGGAGCGATCATCGGAGCGCAGCTCCTGCCGCTTCTGGGACGCGGGCTCAATGCCGATGGCCTGATTTGCGTCGGCGGATGTGCAATGGCTGCGGCCGTGGGTGCGATCGCCGTCGCCGACAGCCGGGTCGCCCTGGCACTCGTCGTGCTCGTGGCAGGGGCAGGGTACAGCATAATGAGTTCCTTGCTCTGTGGCGCGGCGCAGGCCCTATTTGATGCGGCAGCCCGCGGGCGTGGCGCTGCCATCTATACGACCGTCTCTTATGCGGCATTTGCTGTCGGCGGGGCGCTGTGGGGTGCCATTGCGAGCTTGGGCGGTGTCGTCCTGAGTTTATTATGCGCGGCAGCGACGTTGCTCGTGGCCGGCGCCTTGGCACGTAAATGCGAAGGCTAGAAGGATCAGCCACCCATCGACCTCGATGCGCTTGGAGAAATGCATGAGTTTCAAGAGGACTACGACGGGCTATGGGGACTTCAGTAGCACCGCTAAGCGTTATGCTCATTTAGCACCGAGCTATGCAACGTCTGTCCTGCGCTCCCTGAAGGCGCATGTCCACCAAGGCGAGAAGGATCTTCGTATTGCAGATGTCGGCGCGGGCACTGGCAAACTTGCCCTTCAACTGTCCGAACTAGGCTTCACAGGCTACGCGATCGAGCCGAATGACGCTATGCGTGCAGAAGGGCAAAGCTGCCTTCGCACGGAGCACGGCTTTCAGTGGCTCGCAGGGAGTGCCGAAATGACAACGCTACCGGACGCGAGTGTGGATTGGATCTGCATGGGAACAGCGTTTCATTGGGCGGACCCCGTCCGCACGCTCACCGAATTCTATCGCGTGCTTCGGCCCCATGGGTTTTTCACCGCGATTTGGAGCGTCGCCGACTATAAGCGTGATGATCTTCGTCGTCGTATCGAACAGCGCATTGAAGAGATTGAGCCAGGTCTCCAGCGTAGCTATCAACTTGCCCTGCGCGTGATGGATGACGTCGAGGAGATTCTCCTTCGGTCGGGTCAGTTCGCCGACTGCCTTCAGATCGAAGCAACAAACTTCGAACCACGCTCCCGCGCTCAGTTCATGGAGTCCTGGCATTGCAACCATGACATCGTCAGCCAAGTGAGCCCAGTTCGCTGGCAAGAAATCCTCGACACGATCGAGGACATGATTCCCTCCGAGCCGCTCACATTGCAATACCGCACCCGATCCTGGACAGTGCGGAGAACATCGATGAGCTGAATGGCGCAGCAACATCTACAATCTGTCGAAGTGAAACTGGACCCTATCGGCGGCATAGATCGTCTGATGACACCAGAATCGTTCACCTCGAGGATCGATGCTCGAGGCGCGTTTTTCCACGACGGGCCGAGCCGCGGATTGGTCCAGCAAAGACGCCTCCTCCTCCGTCGGCATCCGCGCGAGCAGGACAACGTCAACGTCTGTCTTCTCTGCCAACCCGTATCGCTCTAGCGCATTTTCGACGCTCGCCTCGGATCCAAGCGCGTCGACGAATCCATCGAAACGTGGCCATTCCAGATGACACGTACTCAGAGCGAGGGGCCGGTTGTCTGCCTCGCTGACAAGCTTGATGCGCAAGGTCGAAGAGCCCGGCGTTAGACGAAGGCATTGCTGCACCCAAGCATCGCTTTGGACAATGTCCGCCGCGAGCAACCGACGGCTGGGCCTCATATCATTATCCGCGACGTTCTTCGAAAACGTGCGGCGTCCGCCAAGCCGATATTGGATGGCGTCAAGCTCGACGAACGAGCCGCGCCCGTGTTCGATCCGGATGATCCCCTTACTCTGAAGGCTTGCTAGTGCCTTTCGAGCCGTCATGCGGCTCACCGAAAACCGCTCAGCGACTTTGGTATCGGATGGCAATTGTCGGTCGGTATCAAAATGCCCGGCCAGGATTTCGTCCTTCAGTGTTTCCGCGATGAAGCGCCACCGAGGGCCGTCCGAGGCATCGCGGCCGGAGTCTGGTGTTCGAATACCGCCAGCTGTATCCATTTTGCATCCGTCTTGTGTCATCATCCTGTCATTTCAACTCGTATATACGAGTGCCGTCGTCAAGGTCGACTTTGCCGGACAAAAGTTTAGGGCGGGGCTCGTCCGGGGCGGAGCAAAAACGATGGGGAAGCCGTTCCTATGCTATCTCGAATGATCACACGCCGCAGCTTCACGGGTTTAGTCGGCGGCGCTGCTTTGGCCACGTCGTCAGGTCTCTCGAAGGCGCAGCAACCACAGCCGCGCCGAGGCGGACGTGTGCGGGTCGTTTTGCAGGAGACAGCGTCTTCGTCCTTGCTAGATCCAACCAAAGTTGCGTCCTGGTCCGTCTATTTCGCCTATGAACTTATTGGAGCCCGCCTCGTCGGTGTCGATTCGCATCTTCAGCCGATTCCGGCGCTTGCGGAGAGCTGGGAGGCCGCCAATGGCCAGGTAAATGACTGGATCTTTCGGCTGCGTCGTGGCGCCGAGTTCCATGATGGCAAATCCGTCTCGTCTCAGGACGTAATCTACACCATCAATCGGTTGCGCGATCCTGCGGCGCAATCGCCTTTGCGTGTGCTCGTTGATCACGTGAGCGCTATCATTGCTGAGGATGCACTGACGGTCCGCTTCAAGCTGTCACGTCCTGATGCCGACTTCCCGCTACTACTCGCTCAGGATCGCTTCCATATTTTTCCCGAGGGCTATTCTCGTTTTGACAAGCCACTTGGAGCAGGCGCGTTCATTGCTAATGGGCTCGATCCGGCTGGGGTTAACACATATCGCCGCAATCCGAATTTCTGGGATAGCGGCAAGCCCTACCTGGACGAAGTCTCATTCCAGGGTAACCAGGATTCAATCGCGCGCGTCTCTGCTTTGCTCGCTGGGGACGTTGATGCCATACAGGCCGTCAGCTTTTCTCTGGCCAAACGCGTAACAGCGACGCCCGGGCTCGATGTCGTGTCATCGCCAAGTGGGCTGCATAACGCGATCGCGATGCACGTCGACAAGGAGCCGTTCGACCGCATCGAGGTACGAAACGCGCTAAAATGCCTGCTCGACCGTTCTCTCCTTCGCGACAAGCTCTGCGCGGGGCAAGCTAGCATCGGTAATGACCATCCCATCCCCCCGTTTAGTCCGTTCTATCACTCGGAATTGCCTCTCAGGTCTTACGATCCTGATCGGGCGCGGACGCTGCTTCGCAAAGCGGATATCAATCTCAACGGGCTCGTATTGCACGCCTCCGACGCCGTCACGCCTGGTGTGGCTGTCGACCTCGCGCAGATCTTTGCGGACACGGCGCGTGAGGCCGGTGTCAGTGTGCAGGCACGGCGCGATCCCGTTACTGGCTATTGGGACAACATTTGGCTCAAGGAGCCACTGATGGTTGGTGCTTGGGGCACGCGCTATACGCCTGATGCCATGCTTCGCGTAGCCTATCGTTCTGACGCCAAATGGAACGAGACACGCTGGAGGCGGCCCGAGATCGACCGCATGATGGACGAAGCCGTCGCCACGACAGATTTCGCTCGTCGGCGCATGTTGTACTGGGACATCCAGGAGGCAATCCATAACGATGGCGGTGCCGCCATTCCGGTTTTCTTCAATCAGCTCGATGCCAAGGCGAGCTATGTCAAAGGTGTTATGCCTTCACCGCTTGGAGGGCTCAAGGGCTGGGCATTCTCCGATATTTGGCTCGATCGCTAGGCTTGGTCTCCCATGAGCGAACTGAGACCAATCCACTCCGTGCCTGGAAGCGTCGGTTCCGGCCGAGCCAGAGCGTGGCCGCTATTCCGCGGCGCCCTCACGCGCCTCGGCATTCTGATCGGCGCATCCGCACTGATCTTTCTCGCGACCGCCGCAATTCCGGGCGATTTCGTGAGCGAGTTGCTCGGTCAAGACTACACGCCAGAGCTCGCTCAACGCATGCGCGTTGAACTCGGTCTCGACCATAGCCTCATTGAGCGCTTCGTGCTGTGGCTTTGCGCCTTCCTGAGCGGCGATTTTGGCCTATCGTTCACGACGCGCACTGGTGTTTGGCAAGTGGTTGAGCCACGGCTCAAAAACACTCTCGCCCTCGCCGCCGTGACCCTTGTGTGGTTTCCGGTTGCGGTCGCGGCCGGGCTTGGGATGTTCATGACGAGCCGACGCTCGCAACAACTCTTCCGATTCGTGACGCAGATTGTCATCTGCACGCCTGATTTCCTCATCGCATACATCTTTATCTATGTGTTCGCAGTGGAGCTCAGAATTTTTCCCGCGATTTCGCGCATTTCGCAGGGACAGCCGCCCCTCGACCAGCTCCGTCTTCTCATTCTGCCGAGCGCTTGCTTGGGTGTCGGTATGGTAGCCTATGTTGGGCGAATGGTGCTCGCGCTGCTCGCGATGGAGGAACGCAAGGACTACTTCGAGTTTGCCCGCCTTAAAGGCTTCGGGCGGGGCGAGACTGCGCTTCGCTATGCGTTACCCGCCATTGCGCCATCGATCCTCAACCTCGCTCTGACCTATTGCGCCTATTTGCTCACTGGTGTGCTCGTGATCGAAGTCGTCTTCGGCTTTGCGGGGCTTGGTGACCTTACCGTGTCCTCGGTCGTGTGGCGTGATGTCCCAGTACTGCAGTTCTGCGCGATACTGATCACCAGCATTTACATGCTGCTTTACTCTTTGTCGGATCTCGTCAGCGGTCGCTTCGTCGCAAGGACCGCGCTGTGACCGAGGTGCTGCGGATTCGTGATCTAGCCGTAGAGATCGCAAGCTCGAACAGCGCGGTATGCCGTATCGGGGCGCTCAATGCCGCTCTTTTCGGCGGCCACCTCTACTCCGTCGTTGGGCCATCCGGCATCGGCAAGACCAGCCTTTGTCTAGCACTAATCGGCTGGCAACGTCGCAATCTCCGGATCACCTGCGGTGATACCTCCTTTTTGGGGCGATCGCTTGTCCGCATGGCGGTCCGAGATCGCCAAGCGCTTTGGGGACGAGAAATCCTCTACGTTCCTCAGTCCTCCGCTACAACCCTTGTCCCGACCCGCGGCGTGGTCGATCAAATCGCGACCTTTCCCGGCGACACGCGCGCGCAAGGCATCGAGCGAAGGCACCTGCTCCGCAAGGCATTCGATTGCCTTGATATTCCCGGTTTCGACGAGAATCGCTACCCGCACCAATATAGTGGGGGCCAGCTTCAGCGTATTCTCATCTCTAGCCTGTTTTGCACCGAACCGCGCCTTGTCATTTTGGATGAACCTACAAGCGCGCTCCAACCGGAGCTGAAGAGCACCGTTATGCGTGCCGTCAAGACGCGCCTACAAGAGATCGGCGCTGCGGCGATGGTCGTGACCCACGAACTCGATTTTTTCGAAGCCTTGTCGGACGGAATCATCGACCTTGCACACCATCTGAAGAAGCCGCTGTCCGCCGAAGCCGTCTCGGAAGCCCAAACGCAATCCCCACCCGAGAACATTCTGCTCGTCTCGTCTCTGAAATCTAGGAACGTTCCGCCCAGACATGCTGTGCCGCTGGTTGTTGACTGTCTGAGCGTGCGTGCACTGAGTGGCCAGCCACTACTCAGCGACGTCTCGTTCGAGATTGGTGCTGCCTCCTGCGTCGGTCTCGTCGGTCCTTCCGGCGCAGGCAAGACAACGATCCTTCGCGCGCTTCTCGGCCAGCACCGCGAGTCATCAGGGGGCGTCTCGGTCGGGGGGCGCAATCTACCTCTTCACTATTCGGCCCGCACAACCGCCGAGAAGCGTCTCTTCGAGTACGTCCCTCAATCGGTTCGGCTACACCTCAACCCCTCGCTCACGATCGGCTATCTGATCGGCCGAAGGCTGCGCCAGGCCGATCGCAGCGCTAGTTCAGAGGATGTGGCTAAGGTTCTCGAGTCGATTTCTCTCCCGGCTAGTTATCTGTCCAAGCGCGTCTCAGAACTTTCCGGTGGCGAATGTCAACGACTCGGAATCGCATTGGCGCTTGCTGCGGGGCCACGCATTCTTCTCCTCGATGAGGTGACGGCGTCGCTCGACCCAGCCAATGGCGCCCTCATCACAGAGCTCTTGTGCAAGCTGCGGGATCAGCGTTCGGTCAGTATGCTCTTCGTTTCGCATCAGCCCGATATGGTGGAGCGACTTGCGGATGAAGTTGTGGAAATGCATGCTGGGCGCGTGGTTTCGCCAGGGGGCGGAGTCGACCCCGGGGCGCTTCGGGCTGCGGTGCCGAATTGCAAAACCCCGCTCCCGCCAGAGGATTCTCTTGCGCGGGGGCACATATGAGGGGTTTTGCCTTTGCGATCTTTTCGCTCGCCCTCTTGATGGCGCCGTCATGGATTAATACTCGACCGGCGGCGCTCTACGAAGCTGAGCGGTTCGAAATACCTTCCGCAACCCACCTTTTTGGCACAGATCACCTCGGGCGAGATCTGCTCGCGGAGACGGTTGCGGCTGGTCGTGAGAGCCTGCTCATTTCCATCACCGCGGCGCTCGTCTCCTTTAGTCTCGGTCTCAGCCTCGCTGTGCTCGCGGGCCTGTGGACCGGCTTGGGGGGATCCGTACTGACCCGATCGATGGATGCGCTCGTTGCCATCCCGGGTCTGATCGTTGCTTTCGTACTGATCGCGACGTTCGGATCGAGCACGCCCAGTCTCATTGCGGTCATCACAGTCGTCGAATTTTGCCGTGTGTTCCGATCGCTGCGCGTCCCCGTCGCGCATGTAATGACGCAGCCGTTTGTCGAGCTCTCGCGCATTCGCGGCGAGGGACTCGGCTACCTCATCTTTCGTGACATTTGGCCCAACATACGGGGCTATGCCGCTGTAGAGCTTGTCAACCGCTTTGTGTCCTGCCTGATGTTCCTAAGCGCGCTCAGCGTGTTGGGCTTGGGCGTGCAGCCACCGGCAACCGATTGGGGCACTCTGATCAAGCTCAATGCGGCAGGGCTCCTCCTTGGGTCGCCTGCTCCACTTCTGCCTGGGCTCTTCATTCTCATTACCTCGCTGCTCGCGCTGTTCGCCGTCGGCGAGGAACGTCTCACCGCATCCCATAACCTACCCTAAGGCGTCAAAACGACATGACCAAACTGTTCTTTCACTCTTTCGGCCTACGCTATCAATATCGTCATAAGCCAGGCTTCGATATCTTCTCATTGATCGACCTTGCGGCTGAGCTCGGCTTCGACGGGATCAACGTATCGGCTCAACTTCCGGGCTACATTGAAATCTCCGGACGAGAGCGTGATCACCTTCGAAAGGTGCGACGTCATGTCGAGGATCGTGGACTTCTTATCGACATCGAAACTCGCGGAACTGAGGTAGCGCATCTGAGCGACTGCCTAGCGATGGCAGCTGACGTCGGAGCCGGGCACCTGAGAACCTACACGACGGGTACGTCCGATCGTCGCCAGCGCGTGGCTGAGGCCAAGCTCAATCTCTCCAAGATCGCCCCGATGGCCGAACAGGTCGGCATTCCAATCCTGCTTGAAAATCATGAAGACTTATGTGGCGCCGAAGTCGCGGATATTCTTGCATCCGTGAATAGCCCGTGGATTCGGGCGCTGTTCGACTACGTGAATTCGATGCTCTTTTTTGAGCACCCGTATGAATCGCTTGAGGCAATGAAACCTTGGGTAACTTCCGCGCATCTCAAGGATTGCGTGCTATTACCTCCCGTCCGCCAAGGAGAGGGAGGAACGATGCTTGGTGTGCCAATTGGCGCCGGCATCACACCAGTTGCCGAACTTACCGAAAAGCTCGCAAGCCTAGGTATCGACCGAATCAGCTTCGAGAACACGTGGTCTTATCGGGCTCCGATGCGAGACCGACGCAGCAGGGGCGAGGGTCACGAAAGCTTTCCTCAATGGGTAGATCCTCTCGACCTTCCCGCTGACTGGATCGTCGAGGCCGCTGAACTCGCGGAGTCTAATCCGACAAGGTTGCTTGAGCTTGAGATGGAGGCGCTCCATGAGTCTCTACGGTGGCTAAGAAATCAATCTATCGGTGCTGGCCTGACGGATGCGTAAACACACTGCGTGCTCGTGCGGCGTACGAGATATTGCACGAGCACGCCCATTCCGCCCGAAACGCGACGCTGCTCAAAAGCTGCGGAGTAAGTTCGGTTTGGTCTTTCTGACTGGACGTTCGATTGTCACTATCTCACGCTCAAGCATCAACGCTTCTATGCCCCAGGTGTATAGGCGGCGCAAATTCAAAAGTCGCGGTCCCTACGTCGCGGCCCAAGGCCTGTCGCAGGCGGACTTTGCACTGCTCACACGTGAATGCGACCTTGCCTAAGCCGTTGCGATGGTCAGTGCCACGCTGAAGACCTGAGGAGTCGCAAGGAATGACCCGACCTCATCAAAAGTCGACGGATTCGCTGCGCAAGTCTGAAGCGATGAATGCTTCCGCCGGTCGTAACCGCCGCAGTTTCGCGGGTACTCCGCTTCGAGCGCATGCCATGGGGGGCCAGGCGTTCATTGTAGGGGTTGTCGATGATGTGGAGTTCCATAGACACGAGCGACGCGTTGGCCATTCTATGGTTTGGCCCCAACTCGATGCAACGCTGTTCATTGTAGGTTCCTTCCCGGATGGTCGTAGCGCTGACAGCCGCTCGTGTGGCGGCCAACGATCGGTTCTTAGAAATCTTAGGCGATGCTGACCCAGGATCGGAACAATCCCTTAACGCGGCCCAGGCCTCGCAGTGGCACCGTGCGCTCGAGTGCACGGTCCGCTATCAGGAATTCGATTTTAGCGAGACTCTCGCCGCAAGATCTCGCGGCAATAGCCGCGTTCCTTGAGCCTGTCGTGCTGAGAGAGCGCATGGTTCTACATGAGCCGAAACGAAACGTTGATTACGTCTATTTCATAGAGTCGGGACTTGTTTCGCTCAGGATTGTTATGAGTGGAACTGCTCTTGAGACAGCGGTCGTAGGATTTCGGGGAGCGGTCGGCGCTTCGGTGCTATTCGGGGGGCACCTTTCAACGCATCAAGCCGCTGTACTTTTTCCCGGAACCGCGTTCAAGATCCGCGTTGAAGATTTGCGTCATGTCATCAACGAGCGCCGTGAAGCCCGAGCGCATATCGCGGGGTACGTTGAAGCGCTAACGCTGCATTGCGCTCAGACGGGATTTTGCGGTGTTTGGCACCATCGCGAAGAGCGACTGGCGAGCTGGCTATGTCTAGCGAGGCACGCTGCTGACAGTGATGTCCTTCCAGTTACCCATGACTATCTCTCTTCAGTCTTGGGATTGCCTCGTCCTGGGATAACCGAAACGCTAAACGAATTCGCGAAGCAACGTCTTATTCGCAAGATGCGCGGCGTATTGCAGATAGATAAAGGCAACTGCCTCGAGCAAAGGGCGTGCGCTTGTTACAAGTTTGTCGCAGACGCATATGCATCATCTGGATCTGAGATTTCGGCGTAACGTTCGATTTGCTGAAATTGTGATTGGCAGCTTACGGCGCTTCTTCGGTTGAATCTCTAAGGCGGTTGAACGGCGGCGCCGCGTGCCGCCATCTGCTCGCGCAGTGCGTATAACGTCAGCGAGCAATTGTTAAGATGCTCGATTATGTGTGCTGACGTGAGGCGCACGCGCTCTTCGATCGCATGAAGTCCGAAGCATACCGTTGTGAGGCCGTCAGGGCACACTTGCAGAATGCCCGTGACAGTTCGTCTGTTTCCTACACAGTTTCAACGCCGACAACAGGCGCTATCTGGCATCGTGATGGTGCGAGCAGCGGAATGGTCCGCACCGCGACGTTCACTGGTTTCATCGCTTAGGTGGCGTTCGAAGAAAGCCCTTCAACGAGAGTGATGGGGGCGAAGCTCGATGCTCTCGTCGGTGGCGCTGTTGCTGCCCCTTTGAGACGAGCCGATTGGAGGACTACTATGAACTTGTCGAAGAGCATTCTGCTCGGTTCGGTCGCGGGACTGATTACGCTCGCCGGAGCTCACGCCGCCGATCTTCCGGTCAAGGCGAAGGCTGTTGAGTACGTGAAGACCTGCGCGCTTTACGGCGCGGGATTTTACTACGTTCCGGGAACTGACACTTGTCTCAAGCTGGGCGGTTATACTCGTGCTTTGCTGCAAGTGAATAGTAACAGTATGAGCCTCAATCCGGACTTTGGCGTGGGTGGTGCAACAAACCGGTTCAGCAATGCCTACACGTGGCGTGCTCGTCAGGCTCTGAGCGTTGATACGCGTACGGCAACCGACTACGGCTTGGTGCGGACCTACGCAGAAGCTTGGTTCACCTGGACTTCGGGGAGCTACAGCGGGGCAGGAGACGGCTCGACCATTTACCAGGGCGCTCCGGGAGGCGCTGTCGCTGGGGGTACATTGCAGTTCATGTACGCTTTCATCCAGTTTGCTGGCTTCACATTTGGCAAGGCGCAATCGCAGTTCTCGCTGCCCTGGGGCGAGTATCCCGGGAACTTCGTTGAACTACCGGGCAGCAGCGCCTGGGACCCGGTAAACCAGTTCACGTACACCGCTGACTTCGGTCAAGGCATCACAGCCTCCTTCTCGGTCCAGGATCAAGTCCAACATGATACATCAAACATCTGGAACGTGAGCGCAGCAACGCCCGCTGGTCTGGTGACTGGCGCGTATGGTGGCAATGACATCGCTGGTACGGCAGCTCCAGACCTCATCGCCATGGTTCGCATTGACCAGGCCTGGGGCCTCTTTCAAGCGTCGCTGGCTGCGCATGATAACCACGCTGCTTACTATGGTGCGACGGAGTTCACAGGCCATCCGGACGACAAGTGGGGCTGGGCTGGTCAACTGGGGCTTTCGATCAAGAACATCCCTACCGGTCCCGGTGACTCGATTAACCTGTCGGGCGTGTATGCGAATGGTGCAAGCCGTTACACCTTCAATGACTATCTGCCAGCCACTTACGCAAGGTACGGAGGCACGAGCTTGGCGGGTGCGTACCAGAGCGTCGGACTGGCTGGTCTTTCGGATTCAGTGTTCGTTGCAGGCGCTGGCCAGCAGCTGACTACGACCTTCGGCTTCAATGGTGCCTATAACCACAACTGGGATTCTCGCTGGGCAAGTAGTATCTTCGGTGGATTTGGCGCCGTTCGCTATAACAGTACGGCCAAGAGCTATATCTGCGGTGCATTCGTCGGGGCCCTCGCACTTTCGAGTGGGATTGCCGGCTATAACCCTGACTTCAACTATGCGGTTGTCGGTACGAAAACCTCATGGACCCCGGTCAAGAATTTAACTTTCATGGCCGAAGTCGATTACAGCAGGCTTGACCAAAAATACGCGAGCGGAAGTACGGTGGTGCTGCCGCAGCAATTGGTTATCGGAAAGCCAGCTGCTGCTTATCAGTTGAAGGATCAAAGCAGCCTGGGGTTCCAGCTCCTCGTTCAGCGCAACTTCTGAGTATCTGCGAGCAAAAGAAGAGCACACGCGGCTTCATAGGATTCAAGTGGGCCTGCAAGGAGGCCCCTGGCATTCCCGCCAGGGGCCTTGCCACATTTGCGTTAGCGACGTGAGTTGCGCCTTTCGCCCTAGCCAACAAGATCAGTGCTCTGCAACAGGCTGTGGGGCGTAGGGCAGGTCAATCTTTGGGGACTGTCGACGTACATTCACGCACGTATTGAGGAGATGTCACTTAGCGCCTGAGTCGCTGCTCCAGTGCAGCTTGGCCAGCATCGCCGAGTCGCGCCGGTCGGTTTTAACTCGATCCCCGGCCTGCCGCGCGGCAATCAGGATGGAAGCTTCCCAGCCAGATTGTCGCGCTATACCGGCCTTCATCGGAAACAGCGATGGTGCCACCACGATGCAGGTGTGCCCCAGTCCCGTCAGTTGCCCATGCAGGCCGTATCCGCACGGACCGGCTTCGTAGCAAAAGCTTACCTGCCGATCACCCTTGCCGACCTTCATCGCGAGCTTGGCGACCTGATCGGCGGGATTGCGGATAGTCCTTAAATTACGAACTTCCGCGCCGCGCATCCCTTCGGCCACCGCAACCGAAATCGTCGCCTTGTGCACATCCAGCCTCCACGAAAATGCTATCGTTCATCAGGCCCGCTCCCCATGCTTGAGGCTCGGCGCCAGACCATCCGGCGCAGCGCTCGATAGGAGCTTGCCGCGGGCCGGGCGGGCCGCCCGTCACCTCAGGGGGCAAGCTAGAGTCAAGCTGGAGCGGACGATCCGCTTCTCGTAATCGCTGAGAAGCCGCGGCCAGGTCGCGCTATCCTCGTGTGAGCGCCCGGTACAGTGGGAGCCTACCGTTGGGTGACTACTTCGGTCCCCTCTATTTTTCGGTGATGGTCAACAGGCGGTACTCAATTTAGAAGCGGCGCCGCCTCACTGAAATACCTCATGAACGTGGGGCGCGGCAGACCAAGGTCTTGAGCATCGATGAGGTCCTTCAGTAGAGCCTCAATCGTGACGTTCATTTCACTGACGAGGGGCGGCGGTCGCATGTTTGTACGAGCAGAAAGGCGTGAGCCGCATATTGTCGGCATGCTGAGTGGCCGCTGAAGAGCGATTCTGGTTCGCTACACCACGCCATAACTGGCAAGCACCAGCGCATCTTCTTCAACTCCCGAGTCAGATAGCCCTCACCACAATAGGTAGGACATCGATCCACTATTTATGCTGTACTTTAGACTGGCAGATTGTATTTAACCAAGCGCGTGATCTGGGCAGACGAGGTGCCGAATGGAAGCCACAGCTGATCCACTGGATTGCAGAGCACACGTCGTGAAGTTCATCGAGGAAGCTCGTGTCGTTAGCGAATGTGAACTGCAAGTCAACAACATCACACCTTATCATGTCACAAAGTTCTATCGCGAACAGATCACAAAAAGTGGCTACTACGATCAGTTGAAACACATTGTGGAGCCCTCAGTCGAGGAGTTCGAGAGTCCGGGCACCCTGGATACGAGCGGCGAACTCGACAACACGGTCGTCCCAGGACTCCAGCACAAGTACGCGCAGACTGGTTTATTGCTGGTGACGGAACGCTGCGGTTCGTACTGCCGTTACTGTTTTCGCAAGCGTATTGTTGGGAAGCCTTCCGATGAAATTGCACCCGACTTCGATCAGGTGGCGCAGTATATTGCGCGCCATCCTGAGATGACGAATGTATTACTATCGGGAGGTGATCCGTTCGTGCTTGGCACGGCAAAACTAAACAGAATTCTCAATCATTTGCTGCCTATCAAACATCTAAATTCGATTAGATTTGGCACTAAAATGCTTGCCTATGAGCCAGGGCGATTTGAGGATTCTGCTCTACCGGCATTCTTCGAGCGAATCCTCCGGTCGGGTAAGACTCCAATAATCGTCACACATTTCGATCACGTAGGTGAGATCTCCTCGGACGCGGAGCACAAGGTTCGCTCTTTGCGAGCAGAAGGGGTCCAATTCCTCAATCAGTCCGTACTTCTCGCAAAAGTCAACGATGATCCGGAGGTAGTGGCAGCGACCTTCGCCAAATGCCATGAAATCGGAGTGCGCCCTTACTACCTCTTTCAAGCGAGGCCGGTGAAGGGCGCATCCCATTTTCAGGTCGCATTGCGACGGGGGATAGAGATTGTCCGCGGCGTCAACCAGCGTCTTAGTGGCATCGAGAAGACATTCAAATACATCATGTCTCATTACACAGGAAAGATAGAGGTATTGGGCTTGGGGGACGATGGGCGGGTGTATATGCGATACCACCAGAACAAGGCCCCCGAGAAAATTGGCAAGATCTTTTCTCGACCGCACGTCGCGGCCGCTTGCTGGTTAGACGATCTTCCCGATGAATGAGTTCTACCGCATGCTCGTCGATAAGCTCCAGCGCACGAACTCGGAGCTGAGCGAGGCGCGAGCCACTCGGCCAACTCATTTCAGGACTCGGCTTCGAGTGATGCAGCGCCCGCAATACTGATTGCGGTGCGTTACTTTGCGTTTGATCAAAGAGACACGGAACCGCTTCGCTGCGAGTTGCGGCACCGTTGCTTTCAGTTTCTTGGTCAAGAAGATGATGGTCGGCGAGCGGTCCCAAGGTGGCGCAGACTTGCGAAAGGAGCTCGCTCTCTGCTTTGAAATCGATTGCCGTAGCCATGTAGGAACCCGTAGGATCAGCCGCTGAATCCAACTGGATAGAATTTCGTTTGCGCATGGCGCGCGTGCGCGCCCAGGAATTCCCCCCGTTGAGGCCCTTGAGAATTCGCGTACCGTAGTGACGGTTGAGCTCCAGGGGGCACGAGTGGAGGTGCGCGGGGGCCTGGCCTTGCTGTGTTGAGTGATGTGTTCTTGGCGCTTCGACGGACACGTTCATGCTGACGCCGCCCGCGAGCCTCATGATCTACGTGGCGACGCAACCTGTGGACTTCAGAAAAGGTGCGGAGGGCTTGGCGCTGTTGGCGAAGGAGACGCAGGGCTATGACCCGATGAAGGGCGGGGCGGTGGTTTCCGTGCGAAGCGCGCCGATCGGGCGAAGATTGTCGTCTGGGATGGCAGCGGCCTTGTGATGTACTGGAAGCGGCTCGATGGCAGCGGCTTCAAATGGCCTCCCATCGTGGCCGGCGTGATGCGGATGAATGCTGCCCAGCTGTCCGCCCTTCTGGCCGGCATGGATTGGACACGGATGCACGCGCCTCGAATCCCGCAGCCGAAAGCGCTTGCGTAAAGATACAAATCTTCGCTGCATCGGGGCGCGAAGCATGGCAGTCTTGGGCCAATGAGTGATTTGCCTGATGAGCTGCCGAGCGATCCGGCCGAGTTGCGCATCTTTGCCGCGGCTCTGCTGGATCGCTGCGCCAGGCTCGAGCGGTTGCTCAAGCTTGCAAAAGATGCGCAGTTCGGTCGGTCCTCGGAAAAGCTGGACGCTGATCAGCTCCAGCTTGTTCTGGAGGATATCGATCAGGCCGTCGCGGCTCTCGAAACAGTCGAGGACCGTGCCAATCCCAGAACCTGCGAGAAGAGGACGGCCGAGCGCAGAGCCAACCGTGGTCAGCTACCGGAGCATTTGCCGCGCATCATCGAGACCCTGATGCCCGCTGCAACCTGCTACCCGTGCTGCGCAGGCGTCCTTTTTGAGATCGGTCACGATGAGAGCCAGAGATTGGACGTCGTACCGGCGCAGTATCGCGTCATCGTCACCCGCCGACCCAAACTGGCCTGCCGCGCCTGTCAAGGCGTCGTCCTCCAGCACGCCGCTCCCTTGATCAGGGAAGGATTGCCCACCGAGCGACTGGTCGCGCATGTGATCGATGCCAAGTATCATTGGCATTTGCCTCTCTACCGCCAGGCGCAGATGCTGGCGACGCACGGAATAGCGCTGGACCGTTCCACGCTCGCCTTCTGGGTCGGCTATGCCGCCCAGGAACTGAAGCCCTTGTGGCATCGTCTGCGCGAGCTTCTGCTCACCTCCTCGAAGCTCTGTGTCGATGAGACCCCCGCACCGGTGTTGGATCCGGGACGCGGCAGGACCAAAACCGGCTACTTCTGGGCGCTATCGCGCGATGACAGGCCGTGGGCCGGACCTGACCCACCTGGGGTGGTCTATGCCTATGCACCGGGCCATGGGGCCGTTCATGGCTTGCGCTTGCTCGAGGGCTATTGCGGTATCATCCATTGCGACGGCTATCAGGCTTACAAGACCATGACCCGAGAGACGCGTGCGGACGCACTGTCCGGGACGCTCGCGTTCTGCTGGTCGCATCTGCGGCGCCAGTTTGTGAAGATCGAGCGGGAGGCGGCGCCGGCGCCAGCTCCGGTTGCCCGCGAGGCTCTTGAGCGCATCGCCCAGCTCTACGCGGTCGAGAAAGCGCTCCGCGGCCGATCGGATGCCGAGCGCCGTGCTGGCAGGCAGGCGCATGCCCGACCTCTGGCTACACCTTGAAGCCGTGGTATGAGGCCAAGCTTGATCACCTTGCGCAGAAGAGCGACACGGCGAAGGCCCTGCGTTACGCGCTGCGTCACTGGGACGGCCTGACGCTCTACCTTGATGACGGGCGCATCGAGATGGACACGAATGCTGTCGAGCGTGCGATGCGGCCGATCAAGCTCAACGCCAAGAACTCCCTTTTTGCCGGTTGCGACGAGGGCGCCGAGAATTGGGCAGTCCTGGCTTCGTTAATCGAGACCTGTAAGCTCAATGGCGTCGGTGCCGAGCACTGGCTCGCTGATGTTCTTGCGAAGCTCGTCAATGGTTGGCCTGCGGCGCGACTGGACGAACTGCTCCCTTGGGCGTCGATCTACACGATGCATGCACACGATCCGAGGCTGGCGGCATGAGCCTGAACACGACCGCGGTCCGGATCAAGGTGAACCTCAAGGATGTGAAGCCGGAGGTGATGCGATGCCTCGTCGTGCCGCTCACGCTGCGCCTTGATCGGCTGCATCTGACGCTTCAGGCGGCGTTTTGGCTGGACGAATAGCCATCTCTTCGAGTTCCTGGCTGGCGAAGGACGTTGGGGTATCCCTGATCCCGATGGAGATTTTGGCCCTCAGCCCATCGATGCTCGCAAGACGCGGCTCTCCAATATCGTTCAAGAGACCGGCGCGAAGACGATCCATTATCTCTACGACTTCGGCGATAGCTGGGATCACGTGATCAAGCTCGAAAAGTGGTTCGACAACACGACAACGGAGGGACTTCCCCTTTGCTTGAGGCCGCCGGCCGTTGTCCTCTGGAAGATGTCGGCGGTGCGCCAGGCTATACCGAATACCTCGACGCCATCAGCGACCCCAACCATCCGGAACACGAACAAATGCGCCTCTGGGGCCCCGAGCAGTTCGATCCCAACGTCGTCGACCGGAGGGCGCTCGAGGCCGCCGTCAACGCATTGTCGGAAATATGGAAGCCGCGCCAGCGTACCCCGCGCTCAAAATAGACGTCAAGCGCCAATCAAATGGGCCTCAGAGCTACGCTCACGATCCAGGCGTGGATTGCGCGCCAACGCAGAGTCGCTGGCTGGACCAGCTGGCGCACCTGGCCCCCCGCAGCTCTTCTCACGGAACGATAGATGTCGGGTTATCTGGGAGCCGTCACCGCTACCGCTGGCGTTGGCAACCATTATAGACCATCAAGATCGACGGAATAGTTGAATAGTCGCGCAGTGGCATGCCGATAAGCACGACCAACGACGCCTAAACCGCAATCGCTATCTCGGGGTCCTTGGTGCCACGCCGGCCCCGTCGGCTTCATCGGCCGATAGTGGGCGCTTCCTCCATCGCCAATTCTAGCCGATTAAACCTGCGGCTTCGTGATTGAGCCATTGAGCCGAACCAGACGAGCGGCTCTTATCAAAGGCGGCGCCAGCGAGCTCGTTGCGAAAATGCCAGAAACACGTGCAGGTCCGGCTTCGACGCGGATGATTGAATCCGTTGTAGAGCGGGCCTTTGGCGCAAAATTTAAGCGTTGGCACGATCCTTATTGCACCAATTGGAATAACGGTAAGTGCTAAAGTCGTGATCAAGTTTTCGTGTCAGTGAGGCGGCGGTATCGAAAGCCGCATGTTAGGAGAAGGGACAGTGACCGATCACGTGCCCACCGTCCTCGAAGTGCCTGACGCTCGTGGAGATAGAGCTCTCAAGCGGGTATCCGCCACCCAGCCCGTCCATCACGGACATCTTTCCATTGGTTCCAAGAAGGCCTCGCTCAAAAACGCGATTCTAGCGAGACTATCTCTCGAAGACCTTGCCGCAATAGGAGGAAGCCTTGAGCCGATCGTCCTGAGAGAACGTATGGTTCTGCAAGAACCGAAAAGACCTGTCGAACACGTCTATTTCATGGAATCGGGGCTCGTCTCGCTAAGGGTGATCGCGGCGGGAAGCATGCTCGAAACGGCAGTTATAGGATATCGGGGGGCCGTCGGCACTTCGTTCTTGTGGGGTGGACATATTTCGCCGCATCAGTCTGTGGTGCTTTTTCCTGGAAGCGCGTACAGGATTCCGGTTGAAAATTTGCGCCGGCTGATGAAGGAGAGGCCGGGCATCCGAGAGCGCCTCTTTGAATACCTTCAGGCCTTGACCTTTCAGTGCGTCCAGACAGGACTGTGCGGAGTTCGGCACGATCGCGAGCAGCGGCTTGCGAGTTGGCTCTGTCTAGCGAGTGACGCTGTTGACGCTTGCGTGCTGCCAGTTACTCACGACTATCTTTCCTCGGTTTTGGGATTGCGCCGCGCCGGCGTCACCGAGACGCTAATTCGATTCGAACAACAAGGGGTTATTCGCAAGATGCGCGGGGTCTTGCAGATCGACCAGCGCGAATCTCTCGAGCAAAAGGCGTGCTGCTGTTACAAGCTAGTCTCAAGCGCTTATGCCTCATCTCTGTCCGCGTTTGCTCCATGCGCGGACTAATCGCACAACGGTTTTACCCAGGCCAATACTATCGTAGATGGCAGGTTTTCAGCCTGCGGGATCGCCATTCCGCGCAGCGATCGACCATTATGCGGGTTTCTTCCACGGCATGCGTTGATGAACTTTGCCGTGATAGCCAGTGCGCGAATTCATTGGCTATCATCGCGGTGCACCTAGCTGCTGTGGCCGACGTCTACCCTGCAGTGACTTCAACGCTTCGTTTTCGGCATGGGACGGCGCTTTCCATCGCCTCGGGCACTATGTTGAGTTCGGTGGTGCCCGCTTGGATCTCATCCTGCTGGTCGATTCGCGTGCGAGCGTTGTTATTGTTGCCGCCGTTCAAGTAGCCGGCTGCCGAGTATGGCCGGTCGCGGATTGACTCCGACCGTGAGCGCGAGCGAGCTCGGTGGCATATGAAAAGGTAGCTCGCACGCGCAAAGTAGGCTGCCGGCCATTGGCTGGTCGGCTAGGCTGGCTTCGCAGAATCACCGAGCTTTCGAGAGCGCTGATCCCTCAGGTAGGACTCAAGAAACTCCGGTTGGTTTTTGCTAGCATAGGCGGCTCAAGGCCAGTCTGCCAAGAAGCTGAGCGTGCGGCCCCAGTTTTGGCAGCTTCGCCATTTTCGACTGCTCTCCACACTGCGCGTGCATCAGCTGCACCAGGGCCGGAATCGTAAAAGCCAGACCGCAGCTCGCGGCCAGATCTCGTTCCGTCCAGCAGTAAGACGGCGTATAAGTGCGCATAAATGCTGATTTTTGTCGTTGCTGAGGTGCCAAGGTCAACTCGCCATTAGTCGTCGGGCGATCGATAAGCCTCGGCGAGAAGGTCACGCCGATATCGCTACGATCTAGTGGTGTTTTCCATAGCCGCTGAGCGTTCAGCAGTTGAGCGCTTGCAACCGCAATCATGACTTAAGCAGCGCCTTTTCATTCAAGCAAGCCGAACACTAAAAACGTTTATCACGATAACGACAAGTGCACAGAAGGCAACAATATCGAGAAACAATATCTCACTTCCGGCACTGGCGGCCGTCCGAAGTGCGAGCACTGTCAACGATTGAGCTAGTACGTTTACCCCGTGACCGTGGTGAGTGACACGCCACGGATCCCTTCCTACTATTGTTCTGTGCCGGAAATTCGCCGACAAAGTCGCGCGAGTTTCTGGCATATGGAATGTCCGAAGTAGCGGTAAAAACGAAGGGATGTTAACGCGGAGAGAAGAGCGCCGAACAAAAGCCCGCGCCATGACCGGGCGCCGATGCAGTGCCGGGCGACACGGCTCTGATCAGCTCATGCCATGATAGCTTGCTGGTGAACTTGCCGTTGTCGCTGACCACCATCTTGAGCCTGCCGCGTGGTGCGTGCGCGGCGGCGACAATCGAACGGGCGAGTTGTTCAGCTACGTCGACCTGGAGGCACGGGTACGGCGTGATCATCCGCTGCGAGCGATCCGGACGATCGTGAACGAGGCGCTGGCGGTGCTGGAACGCGAGCTCGCCGCGCTTTATTCGCCGATTGGGAGGCCGTCGATTCCGCCGGAGAAGCTGCTGCGGGCGATGCTGTTGCAGGCGTTTTATTCGATCCGCTCGGAGCGGCTTCTGATGGAGCGGCTGGAATACGACCTGCTGTTCCGCTGGTTCGTCTGCATCGGCGTCGGCGACGCGGCCTGGGACCATTCGGTGTTCTCGAAGAACCGCGACCGGCTGCTGGAAGGTGACGTCGCGGCGAAGTTCCTGGCGGCGGTGCTGGCGCAGCCCAAGGTGAAGAAGCTGCTGTCGAGTGATCACTTCTCGGTCGATGGCACGCTGATCGAGGCTTGGGCCTCGATGAAGAGTGTCAAGCCGAAGGATGGCTCTGGCGAGCCGCCGGCGCAAGGCGGCGGCCGCAATGCCGAAGCGGGCTTCCACGGCCAGAAACGCTCCAATGACACCCATGCCTCGACCACCGATCCAGACGCCAGGCTGTACGCAAGGGCAAAGGCAAGGAGACGAAGCTGTGCTTCATTGGGCACGGGCTGATGGAGAACCGTCGCGGTCTGCTGGTCGACGCGTGCCTGACGTAGGCCGACGGTCATGCCGAGCGGGTGGCCGCGCTGCGGATGATCGAGCCTCGTGCTGACCGGCAGACAGTGATCACGCTTGGCGCGGACAAAGCCTACGATGTGGAAGACTTCGTCAACGAGCTGCGCTCGATGAACGTGACGCCGCATGTGGCACAGAACACCAGCGGCCGCAGTTCTACGATTGACGGGCGAACGACCCGGCACGGCGGCTATGCTGTCAGCCAGCGCATCCGCAAGCGGATCGAGGAGGCATTCGGCTGGATCAAGACGATCGCGGGGCAAGAGAAGACCCGCTTCCGTGGCCGTGATCGCGTCGCACCCGAGCTGATCGCGGAGACCGGCTGATGACCAAGGTGCCCGGCTTCGCCAAGGCCTTTGCAGGCCGCTGGCGCATCGTCGAGATGGACGTCAGGGATAGTGACTTCCTCGATCTTGTCGAAGAGGCACATCTCACCTGCCGGGGCAAGTCCGATGGTGAAATAGCCCTTGGGGCTCTCAAGGGCTTCCTGGATGTGCGCTACGGCACCCGCGACGGATCGGCCTGCGCCGAGTTCTCATGGGAAGGGCACGACGAGAATGATCCGTCCTGTGGTCGAGAATGGGCCATGATCGGCACCGCGGGCAGGCTCGTTGCCACTTCTACATCCACAATGGCGACGATTCAGCCTTCGTTTGCGAACGCGGCTGAGTTCTTCAACAGCCTGCTAGGCGGGTGCCGGAGACACTGGTGTCGGCTACCAGCGCCAAGCAATCGCGGGTGTAGTCATCGACTACCGTAAAGATACGGAAGCGGGGGCCATCGGTGAGCTGATCCGACAGGAAGTCGAGCGATCAGCGGTCGTTCGGCGCCATCGCCTCGTCATCTCAGCCCGGGTTCCGATCGCACGCTTGCGTCCGCCACGGCGGCGCGCCGTAAGCTTCTCTTCTTGGTAGAGCCGGTACAGTTTCTTGTGATTGATGATTAGCCCTTTCGGTTGAGCAGAACGTGCAGCCGCAGATAGCCTAAGCGTGGTGCTGATGGCCATCGCGCTCATGCGCTGGCGAATGGCGACTTCGTCCGCGCAAGTCGTCGGTCCTCATGGTCGTGCGGCAGCAGCCGACGGCTTTACACGCCCGCCGTTCGCTCACGCCGGAAGGCGCCTCGGAGATGAGCGACAGCTTTCCGCTTGGCTGCGGCATCACATTTCTTTTCAAAAGGTCCTTCATGGCCGCGTGATCTAGCCTGACGTCCGCCAGCAGCCGTTTCAGCCGCGCGTTCTCGTTCTCAAGAATCAGCTGCTTGGCCTTTGACACCTCCATGCCCCCGAACTTGGATTCCATTTGCAGATACTGGTGTCGCTGCCGCCAGACTTGCGGCAGAGATCGGTGACCGGCATGCAGGCCTAGGTAGTGTGGACTCTTAGGATTCCTTTTTAGCGCAAATCAGATTCAAGGCTTCTCTTTGGAGGCCGCCTTGGGTGTGATGGATCGTTTCGTGTTGAGCGACGCGGCCTAGGAGCGCATGGCGCCGCTGATCATAGGCCGGCCTGACCAGAAAGGTCGACCGGGCGTGACAACCGGATGTTCGTGGAAGGGGTGCTGTGGATCGTACGCACCGGCTTTCCCTGGCGTCATCTTCCGGAGGCGTTTGGGGATTGGAACAACGTATTCCGGCGCTTCAGTCGATGGACAATCAAGAGTGTGTGGTGGCGGATCTTCGAGGTGCTGTCCGATGATCCGGACTTCGAGTATCTGATCGTCGATTCCACCATCGTCCGGGCGCATCAGCACGCCACCGGCGCGAAAAAAGGGGTCTGAGGATCAAGCGATCGGGCGCTCGCGCGGTGGCTTGAGCACCAAGATACGAGGTTTGGGATGTCCCTTACGGCTCACACTCACCGCTGGCCAGAAGGGCGATGCACCACAAGCCGTCACATTGATCGAGGGATTGCCCGCCTAGGTCGTCATGGCCGATACCGCTTACGACGCCGATCACTTACGCCAAGCCATCGCAGCCAAGGGCGCGCTCGCCGTCATCCCAACAGCCCCTCGCGAGCCCTCAAATATCCGCTCGACAAACATCTCGATGCCCAGCGCCATCTCGTGGAATGCTGCTCTAGCAAGCTCAAGCAGTTCCGTCGCGTCGCAACCCGCTTCGAAAAGACCGCCCAAAACTACCGAACCGTCGTCACTCTCGCGGCCATCGTCCTATGGATGCGATAAGTGTCCACGCTGCCTCGTGCTTCTTCAAATTTCCGATGATCTGCTCTTATCGCAAGGGCGGCGCCGAACCGGAAATCAATCTGATGCAGCGTCTACGAATCCGGCGGCGCTCTGGGGCGTCTGGAAAATTCTTCATCAGGCATGACGAGGGCAACATGGCTGACGCCTAACGTGCTTGCGAGTTCGAACAACGTGACCACCGTCGGATTGCGCCGGCCATTCTCAAGGCCGCTGATGTACTGCTGAGTAAAGCCAGAGGCCTCCGCGAATTTCTCCTGCGTGAAGCCCTTTTGCTTCCGCAGCCTGGAGAAATTCCGGCCTACCAACTTGCGCATGTCCATCTGCGCAAGTTGCGTCTTTACATACTATGAGGTTTATCTCCTATAGTATGTATTTCCCAAGCCGAGGACGAGTTGGAATGCAGGACGGTCTTTCGAGGTACACACCGATAATAAGGTTATTCTGCCAATTTGTGTTATACTCGCAGAATTACAGCGGTCGTAGGGCCATGCTTGCAGAAATCGAGTAACGTTGAACAACAAGGTTGATGGTAGGAACCATGCAGACGCCGCCACTCGAATCTGACGTCGCCGAGTTTGCTCCGAATGATCCAATGCTTACGAGTTACGATGAGCAGCATCTGGCGATCTATTGGCGCCTCCTTGATGCCATGGCTGAGGGGGCAGACTGGAAAGAAGTGGCTCGCATAGTATTGCGTATCGATCCAGATCATGAGCCGGCGCGCGCCCGCAATGCATTTGACACTCACCTGGTGCGAGCAAATTGGATGGCAGACCACGGTTACCGGCATTTGCTGCGCGGCGGAGCCTCCAAATAGAAACCTTTGTCATCTGAAATCCGAGGTCGAGAATAGGTTTCTCTTCATTCCAAGGTGATCGCTCCTACGCATCACGCGATGCGACATTGGCGACTTGCCTCGCAACCGCCGGCTTTATAGACATTCCCTCGCAATTTAATTGGGGATCACTTGCATGTCGAAGCCCGACTGGCGCTCACCGGAACCGTATCAGCGCGCGATTGAAGCAGGGGACAGGGCAAATCTTGCTTGGGAGTCGCTCAGGCGAAGTCCCAACTACCGAATTGCCTATCGGGAGGTCCGCTCGCAGAGCGGAAGTGTGAGCGCCGAGTTTCGGAGGAGATGGGGAGTCTGCTTTCGCGCATGACCCCCAGCGGTCCTTCTTCGAGCAAACCATCTTCTGGGCACCCGAGGCTTTGCCGAGCGTCGTGCCAATAGTGCGTAGCCCGTCTGCCTCGCAGGTCATTTGCGCGCCGCTACTGCTCGCTGACCTAGCATCAGGCAGTATTAAAAGGGCTTCGGATGGTTGGCACGCCGTCTTGCACATTCAGGGAGTGCAACATCACCTTTGGCTGAAACAGGCGCCGCAGGTCGGAGCTTTCTATTGCGCCGAACTTCCGTACGACGCGGACTACGAAATTCGTGGTTATGCCTCACATCGGCTCTGGCGCGCCATTAACGGCCGTCCGGTCGGACCTCCGTATCATCGGCTATCAGCACAGCAGCGGGAAAGACTGGTCTTGGCGCTGCGAGCGCTAGATGGGCACATGGATGGCGCATCCTATCGCGTTATCGCCGAAGTGTTGTTTGGGAGACAACGCGTCCCTGAGCGTGGCTGGAAGACGCACGACGTTCGTAGCCGAACTATCCGTTTGGTGAAGGCAGGGCGTGAGCTCGTGCGCGGCTATCGCGCATTGCTTCGCCCGCCATCTCGCAAGCAATAAGGTAGGGTGCCGAAATATCCTTGGCTGTCCGACATGCAGTAGTTAAGTGGGACTATCCCGCCCCCGCGAACGGCAATACCTCCAGTCGGCCGCGCGCAGAACGACTATGCGAGATCCGACAATAGGGACTCCGAACGCCAGCTGCCACCGACATCCATGTGCACGCCCGAAGCTGCGCGCTTTCTCGGTCTGTTCGAGAATCAGAGCACGGCATGACGAGGGACCCGACCTACCACGGGGCTGGACGAACGCGCCGATCTATGTTCTTCGGGATTTCAAAGGGCGGGCCGATCCGCAGGGCAAGTCGACGAGCGACTGCGCGCCAGGCTGATCAAAGTAACATCATCATCATGAACTTCCGGTGAGCGCCGGAATCGCGTAGCCCTCGCCGCTCGTGGTGGTTTACCGCGGTAGCCGACAGTGTTTTGGAAGCCTGGACGCGTCAACGACCGAGCCGACGCAGTGGTGGCGCTCAGAAACCAACTGGAGGAAGACAGCCAACCCCGGATTTTCATTTTCGGCTCGCCAATAAGCCGAAAAGTAGAACCGACTGGGCTCGATGTTATCGCGCAGCTCTCGGTAAGTCACGCCGGCGAAATTGGCCGCAATGTCAGATTCGAGCACAAGGCCTACGCCGGCTCCGATGCTAATCAGACTGTTGATGCTGCCTCGGCTGACGTCGTGGCGTTCGATCTTGGGACGATCGCCCGCCGATCCAAGCTTCGCAACAAGGAGGTCTTCAAGTTCCGTTTCGTGATCGAAATGTCCCTGCAGCACCGTCTCCTCCCGCAGGTCGACCCAGTTAACCGTCTCACGCGAACTAAGGACATGGTCTTGAGGTAACGCAACAAGGACGCGCTCGCTCCACAGCGGAAGGGCTTTAGCGTCCAACAATGCCGGACGCCCGGGCAGGATCAGCACGTCGGCCACGCCGTTGCGAAGTGCTGCCGCCAGACATGTTCGGGATCGTTCGATTGTCGCTATTTTGATCTGAGGGTATCGCTGCTTGAACTCGAGCAGGGAGTTTTTCAGGTTTCCCGCCGAAAGGGAGCTGCAGAAGCCGACACTCAGATGACCGCCTTCTCTGTTCTGAACTGACTTTGCGGTCGCGACAAGTGCGTCAAACTCTTCCACAATCATCCTTGCCAGCCGAAGAATACGGCGGCCAGTCCGCGTCGGACGCACGCCTCCGCTATGACGCTCAAAGATGGCAACGCCCAAGTGGTGCTCAATCTCTCCGATTCGCCTGCTGACGCTCGATTGTTGCGATCTCAGCACTTCTGCAGCTTGACGAAAGCTTCCGCAATCAGCCGCGGCGACGGCTGATCTCAGATGTCTCAGCTCGAGAGCTCTGCTGGCTTGCAGGGAAGGGCGTCGTCGATGGAAATTGTGCATCGTAGGCTTCAACAACCGGGGCTGCTGCCCCAAAATGCAGCGAAACATACGGAACCTGTCTTGGCTTCCGCAAGTTAGGCGGCAGCTCGGATGACTGGGGCCCAGAGCACCGGCCCTGAGATGCGGCCAGCCTCGCGGATGCGTTCCAAAGCTTCGGTGGACACCTCCAGATAGCCCGCTAGCGCGATCGTATTTCCGAGTGGTCGAGGTTTCCCGATCGAACGAAGGGGCCACCCCGCACGCCGAAGAATACGGTCCATGCGAGCATCAGTGACGGTGACGATTTCTACAAGTTCAGTGGCGAGACCGAATTCGATCATACCTGCAAAGAGCTCGTACGTGGCAGCAGCAAGTCCGCCGCCCGCTTTCGGGGCATCACCTGGAAGATCAAGAGCGAAACGGCTGCTTTCCCATACCTGCGCGCTTCGCGGCGCACGTTGTCCGTCCAGCAGGATTGGAAAAATGTCTCTGAGCATGGTCGGTCCAATCGACGGCAGAAGGCGGACGCAACCCTGAATCCTCCCATGCATCGAACGATACAGCAGGTGAACCGGCTTAAGGACGTCAAATTCGTCGACCTCCATGTCGCCACTAACCTGAACATTCCAGTCCAGGCGCTGTTTGAAAACGCGGTAGCGTAGCCGGTGCATATCGGCGAGATCGCCGATAAACTCGCCGTAGTACTGCGGCGTGATGAGCTGCATCATTTGTGCCTCCCTGCTTTGATTCGGCAACTCAAGCAGGAATCCGAGGTAATCGCATCCTGTGTAGTCGCACAGGTGTCTTATCGAGAGGCGCGACCTATCTTCGAGATTTTGACTCGGCTAAAAGCGCTACGGCCTGCCGAAGCGAGCGAACCCCGAGCTTTGCTCGGGCGTTATCTAGGTGAAAGCCGGCGGTCCGCTGAGAGATGCCGAGGATAATTCCGATCTCGCTGGCGGATTTGCCGCGAGAAGACCATTCGAGACATTCAAACTCGCGAGGAGACAACACTGCGCCGCCGACGACGCGATCCGCTGCCGAAAGACGTCTTGCATATGCATGGAAAAACATAGCGATTAGTCGCAGATGTTGATCGTGCTCAATTATCGATCGCTCGAAATTGGTGCGACGCTCGTCCGCTGCAAAACTCAGTGCGGCGAGCGCGCCCTCATTATCGTGGATCGGAAATGTGAGTCCGCAACGAATGCCAAATGCGGCAGCTTGTTCGAATAGCTCACGCTCGGTGTCCGACTGACGTCGAGGTTCGTATCCGAGCCCCCATCGAAAGGGTTCAGTCTGGCAGATCGCTCGACGTACAACGGGATCAATGGTTTCGTACTTGCGTTGCAAGTACAGAGTTGTCCAGGAGGACGGATAAGTCGAAATTAAGGTGGGCGGAGTCCCGGGCCTATGGGGTAGTGCAAGATATGCGAAACAGGATAAGTTGAGCGCGGTCGTGATATACGCCATGCTCTGTTGAGCCGCATGTTGGTCTGTGCATGCGGTCAACTGATCGACGAAGGTCTGAATGATTGCGTATTTCTGTGACAAACGTCCAACGTCCCTGCTCGTCGGCGCATACCAACGTCTCGATCTAGCTCGCGAGGCAGTTAGTGTGTTGACCGGGCTCATGCAAAGACTGGGAATTCGAACGGCATAGTTGCCATCCGCTGCAAGAGACGTAAGCGCGATGGCAGGTCGACGTAGGACGCGTCTACAGCATCATTAACTTTGGTTTGAAATGCGGCGAAAGGAAGAAGCCATCTTCGTACGATCCGGCCGGGAGTGCTTGATGAGATGTTCCCCTTGCTGAGCTGAGCAGCCGCACGAGATCTGGGTATCAGATCGTGCCAAGAACTCCCCGGATCGGCGTCGATAGCCTCTGCGTTGCAGCTCGCCGCGGTCGGTCACGATGTAGGTGGAACCAATTGCAGGTCAAATAGGAGTAACGCCCGAACAGCTCATGCCTTGCTGCGCTATCAAGAAAGGCAAGCTGCGGCCGATGCGTGAGATGTCGTATTGCCATGACAGGTTCACTCCACCGCAAGTCTCCGGAGACCTGCGGGCCATTGTCATATTCCGCCGAGATGATTCCAGCCGTGATGTCAAGGCCGGTGGCGGTGGGCTACGCAGCTGTTCAAACTTCAGGCGCTCGCCGCAGTTACACACTATGATTTTCCTGCGGCGGAACAATCCATGCGAGATCCAATTCGGCGTCGGAACTCTTGGTCCTAATCGGCGGCTACTGGTCGATTCAGCAACGCTTGCAATCACCGGATAGCACTTGGGTAGCAGTACGGGCGGGGGCGACTTTGTCCCAGCATACCGATCCGAGTTGGCGCTCCAGCATGCGGCGGATGCGTACGGGTTTGGGGTCAATGTGAAAAGCCGCCGCTTGACCATCCAAGGCCCGCTCGGATTGGTCCAGCGATTGCGCTGGCGCAGATAATCGAGCCACGTCGGACAGTGGTGGCGCTCGATCCCACAGCTCAGAATCGGCGATATTATGGGCTATTGACCAGCCATTAGCCCCATTGCGTTGGCGGTAAAGCCGTAAGTCCTGCATGATATTCAGGAACGCGCGCGTATTGTCCTGCGCTACGCGATATTTGACCTCCACCACAAGCGGTCCGCTGCGGTCGGTGGGGCGAGTTGAACCTCGGGCTCGGCCAGCGCTTTAGCGTCTTGGCCGTGCGCACTGATGCGTAGCATGCGCAGCCAGAGTCCAAGAAGAGACGAGAGTAGCATGAGCGCGGCGGAAGCCAGTAGCGCGATCTCGACGCTGGCGACATCGGTCAGGCGACCCCAACACCAGCCGCCAATAGCCATTCCGCCACACTGCGCAGCCTGATGGGCCGCAAGCAAGCGGCCGGCTACCCGGCGCGGAGCAGAGACCTGCACACCGATACTGAATAGTGTCCACGTTATCGTCCACGCGGCGCCTCCCAAGACCAGCGCGGAGGCGGTCAGTACCGGGTCGCGGCTGAGCGCGACCACCGCGATCGCGCTGCTCATCGACACTGAGCAAGCGCGCACCGCTGCTTCGCCGACTATTCGCTTGCGTAGCTCTCCAATAGAGAGAGCTCCGACGACGGCCCCCGACACCAAAAGCGCCGAGCATGATGCCCTAAGTTTGTGAGCCACCGCACAACAAATCGCGCGCGACCAAGGGCATCAGTGCGGAGATCGAGCCGCCGATCGCGCCGGTAAGCATGGTGCGGGTGAGCAGAACCATGATCGACGGCGAATTTGCGATGTATCGTACGCCTGCAACAATGGCAGAACTGAGCCGTTCGCGCGGCAACCGAGGCGGCTCGGCTACACCTTCCCAGAGCAACAGCGTCACTAAAAGCGGGAGATATAGAACCACGTTGAGCGCAAAAGCAGCGAGTGCGCCCCCGCTAGCAACTACAATTCCGCCGATCGCAGGCCCAAAGCTACGAGCGATGTTGTAGCTGATGCTATTGAGCGCGACCGCCGCCGGCAGAGCGGTGGTTGGCACCTGCTCGCTGACAGCGGATTGCCAGGCCGGACCCATCAATGCCATGCCGCTTCCGATCACAAAGCAGAAGAAGAGTAGCAGATTCGGTGTCGTAATGCGCAACCAGTCGAGCGCACTCAGCGCGGTTGAACCGCAAAGCGAGACCGAGAGTGCAACCAGCGCCACGATTCGCCGATCATGTATGTCGGAGATGGCGCCGGCGGGCATAGAGATCAGCATCACGGGAAGCATGACCGCCGTCTGCACCAGCGCAACTTGGTCCGCGGACGAGGTCATCTGGGTCATTATCCAGGCTGCGCCGACGGACTGGATTAGGATACCGAGGTTGGCGAGCAGGCCCGCAAGCCAGAGGCGCCGGAAGGTCGGAAAACGTAGCGGATCGGCGATCCGATCGCCGGCGAACGTCTGTGGCGTGGGCAGATTGGACATATCGGCTCCTGGCTCGCCTGCAATCCTTTTGTTTGAGGAAAGATTCGCGGTCTCGCGAGTTTCGCCACTGGCAGCTAGCAACTGCTTTTCGGCTCATCTAGCGTGCGCATTTCGCCTTCGCTGAGGGCCCGAGGCAATTCCCGATAATTGGTAGTTGCCACCGCGCGACAATTCGCCTCTCCTTCTGAAAGTGAGCACTACGCGGTTGCCTGAGTCGTCATCTCATCGATGAAGTACTTCGTGCTCGGATAGCGAGATGGTGTGGCGTCTGGAGATACTTCCCGGGCTTTAAGATGGGGCATGTCCCGGCATAGCCTCGGTCCTGGCACTCCGGTCGTACCGCATAGTTCGTTATGGCATTGAGTTGAATTTGCGCCACGAGACACAAAAGCGCTACTTGTCCAAATGCAACAAAACGCTTTTCGACGATCTTGATGTGAGACAGTGTTGCGATCTTGCTCCGGAGACCGCTCATCGAACGCGCGGCGTATTTTCACGTCTGCCAAGCAGCCCAAACTGATCGTTGCTACACAAGCCTACAAAAGCAGGCGATCGGAATTTCGCGTCCAGCCGCCAAATCGGCGAAAAAATCCCGGGTGTCCGCAGAGCGCTGCTTTGCTGAAGGATTGTACGGCGAAATCTCGCGCTAGGGCGGAAATCAACCACGCGACTCAACGAGATCGCCCCGCCATTAGCGTCTTCCGTCTCGAAACCCTCGTTGCGTCAGGAAAGGCGGCGTCATCGTGGCTGGAGCTCTCTCCGCCTTCGCGATCGTGAGGACACCCCTCCAAAAGGGTTGGTGAAGGAAGAGCGCTCGATCATGGTAAATCGTCGGCTTTGCAAGCGATCCGTCGGAAGCAGCAGTCCATCGACCACTTAACCCAAACGCCATCGTTAAACTCTGATGCATGCAAAGCCTGCCACCTCTCGAAGAACGACCACAATATTTTCTCACCAGAGTAGGTAGTGTCTCTGTTGTTATTGATGATGTACCAAAATTACCAACGTCGTACACCCCCTTACGGAACAACTCATTACGATAGGAGAACTGATGATTACAGGTGTAGTTGATGATTGCGCGTCGCACACTCGAGTACGTGAGTGAACGCCGTTCTGCAAAAACGGCAATCGAACAGTAGGCAGAATATATCGATCACACGAGTCTGACGGATCATAACGGGGAGCCCCCCGTTCGACATTGACACTTAATGAGGAGCCATGCGTTGCCACTTTGAGCTCCTCTGATATAGGCGCCACATTAGCGGTCGTCTGCTCATGCGTATGCTGCACGGACAGGCAGGGTCTGGGAAATCTGTAGCAGAGGGGGTGACATGTTATTGGCGATTGGCCACCTCAACGGCCGTCGTCCGAGAAATGCGGATTTTGGCAAGCCTCTCCGTGTCCCATGAACCTTTCTATGTCCCCGGAATGCTAAGGTCTCAATGATGAACTCGATGAAACTCACAAAAGGCCAGCTGCAGGAGCGCGTCGCAAATGTGCTGCGTAGAAACGAAGCGCTAGAATCCGCATATGAGACGATCACGATCGGAGAGCTGGTTTCAACGCGGGCGAGGACGCACGGCTCAAGGATCGCAATCGACGTTTTCGACAGGGGCGAGCGCGCGACCTATTTAGAAATGGACCGATTGTCCAATAGATATGGGCAGGCTCTGCGTGCATTCGGCGTCCGCAAGGGCGATCGCGTCGGGGTTATGCTGCCTAATCGCATCGAATTCCCGATCCTTTGGTTCGCAATCGCAAAGCTCGGTGCGGTGATGACGCCGGTCAACATGCGTTACACGCCAAGGGAGATCGAACATGTCCTCGGCGATACACGGGCCAAGTTCGCCGTAGTCGACGAGTCGGCATGGTCAGCGTTTTCGGCGATGAAGCCTTGGCCGCAAGATCTCGCCATCGAGCGAGTAGTTTTAGTTGGACAGCGCTCCGCCCGCACATCCATTAGCCTTGACCAATTGCTGAAGGGCATCAGCGACACTCCGGTGGAGGAGGATATCCATCCCGGCGACCTGTTAAACATTCAATATACCTCGGGCACAACGGGCTTTCCGAAGGGTTGTATGTTGACGCACGACTATTGGGGTGTGTTTTCGTGCCAGGGCGCGTGCTGGGACGAGCAGCCGTACGAGAGATATCTATCTGCGCAGCCGTTCTTCTATGTCGATCCGCCAACGCATCTTCTAAACTCGTATCGACAAGGAGGCACGCTATACTTGGCTCCGCAACTCAGCTCGACGCGCTTCATCAGTTGGGTCAAACACCACCGCATCGAGTGGTGTCAGTTTCCCCAGCTGATAGCACGCCAAGCTGAGGCCGCCAACGAGGACGGGACGACTGCCCTGAAGCAGGTCCTGAACTGGGGCTGGAGTCCTGTCACAGTGCGCCAATTCAGAAAGCGCTTTCGTGTGCCCACCCAGGAGGCATACGGGATGACGGAGATCGGTTTCGGCACACGAATGTCGAAGGATTTCGACGAACTGGCCGACTCCGGTTCGGTCGGGATTCGTGCACCTTTTCGAAGGCTGCGGCTGGTGAACGAGGATGGCAGCCCCACGCCGGTGGGCGAAGTCGGCGAGCTGTGGGTGAGGGGCCGCGGGATATTCAAGGGCTATTGGGGCAAGCCGGAAGCAAATGCGGCCTTGTTTGAAGGCGAATGGTTCAAGACCGGTGATCTTATGCGTCGCGATGAACTTGGCTTTCATTGGCTCGTGGGGCGCACAAAGGACATGATCCGTCGCTCGAGCGAGAACATCGCTGCGCTTGAAGTGGAGACGGTCATCCGCGAGGTTCCCGAGATTGCGGATGTGGCCGCCGTGCCCGTTCGCGACGTGGCGCGCGGAGAAGAGGTCAAGATTTGTGTCGAGCTGAGAGAGGGCATCACACCAGATGATTTGACTGTGGAGCGCATTCTCGAGCATGCTCGTGCGCACCTCGCCGCCTTCAAGGTGCCGCGATACGTCGCCTTCACTTCCGCACTCCCTAGGGTTAACACCAGCAATAAAGTGCTAAAGCGTGAGCTGATGTCTATGACCGATCCACTTGCCGGCGCCTACGACACGAAGGAGAAGCGCTGGCGCTGACGCGATTTCATCACAGTTCGCAACAGTTCGGTGCTCCAGGAAATCAAAGATCCGGTAACCACTTCCGGTTTATCGCTTTTCGGAACTAGCTGCGTTGGATGGTCACGAGAAGACGATTTGGTGGGGCGTGATTGATAATGGACAAAGGCAGCGGGCTTCAGCTTTTGCAGCCTCATCGCCGGGGTTACCGACCTGGCCTCAAGGTCCACTACCAATAGGGTATGGGAGTTCGCCTTCGTCCACCCCAAAACCATCGCCTTCGATGTGGCGTGCAAGCCCAACTAAATTTCGGGCCCGCTGATAGAAGATTTTGATTGCGCGAGGATGCTGTTCGCCTCTTTGAAGCCTAAATAACCCTATTGGATCTGAAGCTGAAGAGCTAGACAGATGGTTTAGTTTGGTTGACTAGGAGCTCATTGGGCGTCCGTGAAGAATGCGGATTGACTTGAGAAATAAGCAGAATTGGTCTTGATGTAGTATTCGATTTTGCAGGAAAGC
>NZ_JAUMTJ010000043.1:0-83533 GCF_032654765.1 Bradyrhizobium sp. 33ap4
TGACGAAGGAAAAGATGCGCCGACCTATCGCCTATTTAAACGCCTCCCTTGACAAAGCCCATACAAGGAAACCGCGCATGGTGGGCAGGAAAGTGCGGCGGGCTCTATGGGGATTTGAGCTCTGCAGGCGACCTGGCCGATGGAGTTCGAACCGGTGCAGCGGTCGGCACGACGCTGTCGCTATCATTGAATGGGCGGTGGGCGGCGTCGAACGCGATCAATGATGGACGGATGGGCGACGACCGATGAGCGTTCAGGTGCGCTCCGCCGTGGCCGGTCGATGAGCGGCGGGCATGGCGAGCAGCTTTGCAGAATGACGGTTGCGCGCTCATGACGTATCGATCCTGATGGCGCGGGTTGGCGCGGTCTGTTGATGGCTGGGCGTTGCGCCTCGCTCAAAGACCTCGATGACGATCATGCGACCGCCGCAGCATGGGCACGGCGGCTTGCCGGCGGCGATGGTCTCGGTGGGCTCATTCTCACGATCGCTGACGGCGAGCAGTTCTCTGATATTAAATCGCTTTAATGCGCTTTGGAAGCTGCACCCGCAACAGGCCGGCGACGGCCGCGGGCCAATCCCGGCGCAGCATCAGTGCGGGATTCTCCTTCAGCTTCCTGAACTGGTCGGGATGCTCGTGCAGCGCCAGCACGTCGCGCGCGCGTGCGATATTGTCGGCGCAGGGGCCCCGCGCCAGCAGGCCGTAGTGGCGGATGCGGTGCAAGCCCTTTGGCAACACGTGGATGAGGAAGCGGCGGATGAACTCGAAGGTGGCGAGCGTCATCCGCTTGTGACGATTGCGGCCATCGACCCGATAATCCTTCCATCTGAAGGTGACGCCTTGCTGGTCGAGGGCGATCAGGCGGCTGTTGGCGATGGCGACGCGGTGTGTATAGCGCGACAGATAGGCCAGCACGGCCTGTGGCCCGCCGAACGGACGCTTGGCATAAACGACCCATTCCGTCTTGCGCGACGCTGCAAGCAATGCGGCGAATGATTGTGCTCCGGCGAGATGAGCGTCGTTACCGAAGAAGCTGAGGCGCCCGGCCTGGTGGAGGGCAGCAAGGCGACCCAGGAACAGGCGCCGGAACAGTCGTGAGAGCACGCGCACCGGCAGGAAGAAGCCCGGCCGGCAGAGTACCCAGCTCTGACCATCGAGGGAGATACCGCCGCCCGGCACGATCATGTGCACATGGGGGTGGTGGGTCATGGCCGAGCCCCAGGTGTGCAGCACCGACGTGATGCCGATCCTGGCCCCTAAATGCTTCGGGTCGGCGGCGATCGTCAGCATGGTCTCGGCCGAGACCTTGAACAGCAGGTCGTAGATGGCAGCCCTGTTGTGATAGGCGATGTCGGCGATCCGAGCCGGCAGCGTGAACACGACGTGATAATACGGCACCGGCAGCAGCTCGGCTTCGCGATCGGCGAGCCACTGCTTCGCCGCAGCGCCCTGGCACTTCGGGCAGTGCCGATTGCGGCATGAGTTGTAGGCGATCGACGTGTGGGCGCAGTCCTCACAGCGCGCGACATGGCCGCCGAGGGCTGCCGTGCGGCAGCGCTCGATCGCCGACATCACCTTCAACTGGTCGAGGCTGACGTGGCCGGCATGGGCCTTGCGCCACGCCGGACCATGGCTGCGGAGGATATCCGCAACCTCCAGAACCGGGCGGGACACGGGCGCCGTCAGCCGGGTGGCCGAGCCTCCTTCATCTTGATCGCGATGTGTTCCAGCGGACTCATCACTTCGCTGATCGTCTTGGTGGCGACCCGGGTATAGAGCGCCGTGGTGTCGAGCTTGGCGTGACCGAGCAGCACCTGGATCACGCGCACGTCGATGTTCTGCTCCAAGAGATGGGTGGCGAAGCTGTGCCTCAGGGTATGCAGCGACACGCGCTTGTTGATCTCCGCCATCTGCACGGCGGCATGACAGGCACGATTGAGCTGGCGCGTGGTCATCGGCTGCGCCGGATCGCGGCCGGGGAACAGCCAGCCCTGCGGCCGCGCCGCCTTCCACCAGGTCCGCAGCAGATCAAGCAGGTGCGGCGACAGCATGACGTTGCGGTCCTTGCCGCCCTTGCCCTGCTCGACGCGGATAATCATCCGCTTGCTGTCGATGTCGGCGACCTTGAGCGAGACCACCTCGGCGGCGCGCAGGCCGGCGCCGTAGGCCACGCTCAGCGCCGCCTTGTACTTCAGCCCCGGTGCCGCATCGAGCAGCCGCGCCACTTCCTCTGGGCTCAGCACCACCGGCAGCTTGCGCGGCTCGTGAATGACGTGGGTGTGCTCGACGATCTCGTGGCGCTTGAGCGTGACCCTGAAGAAGAACCGCAGCGTCGAGACGGTCTGGTTGATGGTCGGCACGCCAACGCCGCTCGATGCCAGATGCAGCTGGTAGCGCCGCACGTCCTCAAAACTCGCCGTATCAGGTGATCGTCCGAGAAACGCCGCGAAGTTCTTGACCCGTTGCACATAGTCATGTTGGGTCTTCGGCGCGAACTTCCGGATCGTCATGTCTTCGATCATGCGCCGGCGCAGCGGGCTCACTGCCTCGTCGGTCATGGGGATGCTCCTGTTTTGAGTGAAGGTTGCGAACCCCTCATCTCAAGACAGGACGCCTCGTTGCGCTATCCTCTCAGCCGTGCTGCCAGCCGTCGTGCCCTACCGCGCGAGCGGTTTAGTCCTTTGGCCCAAGGCCGACATGCAGCGCGTCGGTTTCGACGTCAGCTTCCGAGACCGAAGCGGACGTGACGAATCTATGAGCACAGGTCCTAATTACGCACGCGACGGCGCATCCGCGAGCGAGCTCAGCGCGATCCCACCGACGATAAGGGCCGCGGCAATCGCCAGCGAGAGATCGATCGGCTCGCCGAGCAAGAGGGCTGCGGTCACGATACCGACGATCGGCGTCGCCGTGGTGCCGAGCGAGGTGGTCAGTGCCGGCAGGCTCTTGTTGACCATGGACATCGCCCAATAGGCCAACGCCGTACCGATGAAGCCGGAATAGAGGAACAGCAGCAGGAGGTGTGGCGACCATTTCACCTCGGGCACGCCTTCGGTGACGAGCGCCGACATCGTCAGCACCAGCGTCGCGACCAGCACCTGCCACAGCAGCAATTGCAGCGGCGTCGCGATCCAGCGGTGCGAGCGGATATAGATGATGTTCGCGGCCCAGCAGATCGCGGCGATGATGATCATGCCGGCGCCGGCGAGGACATGCAGATTGCTCCAGTCCAGCGACGCCGGGTTGAGGATCACGCCGAGCCCGGCGAGTCCCAGCGCGACGCCGACAGGCTTGAGCGTCCCGAGCCGTTCGGTGCGCGCGGCGGCCGCGGCAAGCGCGACCCAGAGCGGCGTGGTGTAGCCGAGCACGACGCCCTTGCTGGCCGGGAGATAGCGCAGGCCGGCGGCGACCAGCGTCGAGAAAAACGTCATGTGCAGCAGCGCCACGCTGAGCACGACCGGGACATCGGCGATCCGCGGAATGATCAAATTGCCGCTGGCGCGCAGGATCACCAGCAGCGCGATCAGGGCGACCCAGCTGCGGATCGATGCGGTCCACAGCGGCGGCACCGCCTCGACCAGCGATTTCGTGACCGACCAGTTGATGCCCCAGGCCAGCACCACGACGATGAACAGGGCGGCGGCCTTGGCGGGGGAGAGTGACTGGTTCGCGGCAGGATCCTTGCAGGCAATACCGCTTGTGAATAGGATCATGCTGGCTCTCTCGAAAGAGCCAGATTTGGTAGAATAGTGGAGCCAGATTGATCCTCGCCGAATTGCTCGCGCTGAAGCGATCGGACGATGCCGGGCTGGCCGCGCAGTTGACCCAGCAGCTGCGCGCGCTGATGGCGAGCGGCCGGATCAGGAGCGGCGCCATGCTGCCATCGAGCCGCAGCCTTGCGGCCGAGCTCGACGTGGCGCGCAACACCGTGACGCATGCCTATGAGCAGCTCGTCGCCGAAGGGTATCTGCGGGTCGCGGCGCGGCGGCGGCCGGTTGTGACCGACGATATCGAGGCGCGCTTCGCCAAGGCTCTGCCCGCGCCACGCCGTGATGCCGCCCGCAAGCCGCTGCTGTCGCCTTGGGCGTTGCAGCTCTCCGATACGGATTGGCCGCTGTCCTACCAGGCCGATTTCCGGCCGCTGCGTCCCGGGCTTGCGGATGCACGGGAGTTTCCGCACGAGATCTGGGCGCGCTGCCTGCGTCGCAGCGCATTGCGCCGCCGCTTCAATGACCAGACCGTGGTCAACCGGCCGAGCCTGCGCGAAGCCTTGCGCGATTATCTCGAAGTCAGCCGCGGCGTGCGCGCCGAGGCCGATCAGATCCTGGTGCTGCCGACGGCGCAGGCGGCGCTGACGCTGATCGCCGCGACCACCATCGTCGCCGGCGATGCGGTGTGGACCGAGGATCCCGGCTATCCCGGTGCGGCGGCGGCGTTTCGTGCCGCCGGTGCAAACGTCGTCGGTGTCAGCCTCGATCAATGGGGCATGATGCGGACGCGCGCGACGCGCGCGCCGAAGCTGATCTTCACCACGCCCTCGCATCAGCACCCCACAGGGCGCGTGATGCCGGTCGCGCGCCGCACCGAGCTGTTGGCTTCTGCCGAGCCCGGCAAGACCTGGATCGTCGAGGACGATTACGACGGCGAGTTTCACTATGACAGTCGCCCGATGCCGGCGCTGCAGGGGCTCGATCGCGAGGGACGCGTGCTCTATCTTGGCACCTTCGCCAAGGCGATGACCGCCGATATCCGCATCGGCTATCTGGTGGTGCCGCCATCACTGGCGCGGACGATGGAGATCGCGCAGCGCCATCTCGGGCTGATCGCCTCCGTGCATGTCCAGGAGGCGCTGGCCGGCTTCATGGCCGACGGGTATTTCCTGGCGCATGTCAGGCGGATGCGGCGGATCTATCGCGCGCGCCGCGATCACCTCGCGGCGGCGCTGGCGCGGCAGCTCGGCGAGGTGCTCACCGCCGAGGTGCCGCCGGGCGGCATGCAGCTGATTGCCCGTTTCAAGGATGGCCGTGCGGACCGGGATGCTGTGACGCGCCTGGTGGTCGCCGGCGTCGAGGTGCGCGCACTGTCGAGCCTCGCGCTGGAGCGGCCGCGCGACCACGGCCTGTTGCTCGGCTTCGCCGCCTGGCGCGAGAACGAGATCGGCGCCGCGGTGCGGATCATGGCGAACTGCCTGACCGGCAAGCGCACGGCGCGCGGGCAAAGGGACGCTCGCACGATTTCGGAATAATGGAAGATATCCCTGAGTTGCCCGACGTGTCAAGTTGCCTTGTCGAGCGCCGGCGGCCGCCGGCACCTTTGCATGGGGTTGTTTTCGATATTTTTTAGCACGCCCCTGCGACGGCCCTCGTGCGGGAGAGGGACGCCGCCCAGATGCTGCTACGGCACGACCCGTCTCGCTGTGTCGCAGGCTTACTCCGCGGCCTTGGTGACGATCCGCACCTCCGACGTCAGCGTCTTGTGCACCGGGCACTTGTCGGCGATCTCCATCAGCCGCTTGCGCTGGTCGGCGTCGAGGTCGCCCTCGATCCTGATGACGCGGTCGATCTGGTCGAGCATGCCTTCGCGCGTCTCGCACTCCTCGCAATCCTTCGCGTAGATCTTGCTGTGCGTCAGCGTTACGGTGACGCGACCGAGCGGCAGCGACTTGCGGTCGGCATACATCCGCATCGTCATCGAGGTGCAGGCGCCTAGCCCGGCCAGCACGAAGTCGTACGGCCCGGGGCCGGAATCCTGGCCGCCGACCGCGACCGGCTCGTCGGCCAGCATGCGATGCGGGCCTGCCGTGACAATCTGCTGAAACTTGCCGGCGCGGGTCTCCTGCACCACGACATTGCGCGGCGCACTGCCGGTATCTGCCGCCGGTTGCGGCGCGATATCGATATAGCGTTCGGCCCAGGCGCCGATCACGTCGGCGACGTAGGCGGCATCCTGTTTGCCGCTCAAGAGATGGTCGGCCTCGGCCAGCGAGACGAAGCTCTTGGGGTGCCTGGCGGCGCTGAAGATATGCGTGGCGTTGTCGATGCCGACGGTGTCGTCGGTCGGCGAATGCATGATCAGCAGCGCCTTGTGCAGCTGCTTCACCTGCGCCATCAACTTCTGCTCGGCGACGTCGTCGAGGAATTCGCGCTTGATGCGGAACGGGCGGCCCGCGAGCGAGACTTCGCCTTCGCCCTGCGTGCGAATGTCCTCGATCCGGTCTCTGAAGAAATGCGTGACATGGACGGGATCTGACGGCGCGGCGATGGTCGCGACCGCCTTGGCCTCGGGGATTTGACCCGCGGCGGCGAGGATCGCGGCGCCGCCCAGGCTGTGGCCGATCAGGATCGCGGGCGCTGTGCGCATCTCGCGCAGATGGTCGGCGGCGCGGACGAGATCGGCGACGTTCGACGAGAAGGTCGAGTTGGCGAACTCGCCCTCGCTGGAGCCGAGGCCGGTGAAGTCGAAGCGCAGCGTGGCGATCCCCTTGGCCGCGAGCGCGACCGCGATGCGCTTTGCGGCCAGCACGTCCTTGCCGCAGGTGAAGCAGTGCGCGAACAGCGCATAGGCCTTGATCGGCCCGTCGGGCGTATCAAGCGCGGCAGCAAGCTGATGGCCGCCAACACCGGTGAATTGAAAGCGTTCGTGCGGCACGGGCAGGCTCCATCATCTTGTTGGTGTGTCAGTCGCCAGAATAGCGCTGTTCGGCCCAGGGATCACCGCGATTGTGATAACCGCGCACCTCCCAGAAGCCGGGCGCGTCCTCGGTGAGGAATTCGATGCGCTGCAGCCACTTCGCGCTCTTCCAGAAATAGAGGTGGGGCACCACGAGCCGCACCGGGCCGCCATGCTCCTGCTCCAGCGGCTTGCCCGACCAGCTATGGGCGAGCAGCGCGTCCTCGGCGGCAAAGTCTTCGAGCGGCAGGTTGGTCGTATAGCCGTCATAGGAATGCAGCGCGACGAAGCGCGCGTCCTCGCGCGGCTGGCAGGCGGCGAGCAGGTCGCTTGTGGCGAGCCCTTCCCACTGGTTGTCGTAGCGCGACCAGGTCGTGACGCAGTGAATGTCGGAGACGAATTGCGTTTGCGGCTGCGCCATGAACTGCTGCCAGGTCCAGTAGATGGTCTGCTCGACCGCGCCGTAGACGTCGAGCCGCCAGCGCTCCTGGGAGATGTTCGGCATCAGCCCGAGATCGAGCACCGGCCAATCCGCCGTCAGATGCTGGCCCGGCGGCAGGCGCTGCTCCTCCGGGCGGGTGACCTTGCCGGTGAGGAATTTGCCTTCGCGCGCCCAACGCTGCTTGCTGCGCGTCAGCTTGCTCTCGGGCGGTTCGTTATCGTCGGTCATCGCGTCAGGCCATCATTCGTGGCGATGCATCGCGGAGTCGCGCTTGGTATCGCGCATCGTCGAGTAGATCAGCAGCGACAGGAAAATCATGCCGCTGAGATAGTAGTAGAACCAGTCCTCATGCCCGATGCTCTTGAAATAGAGCGCGACCGCCGGCGCGGTGCCGCCGAAGATCGACACCGTGATGGCGTAGGGCAGGCCGACGCCGAGCGCGCGGACATTGGTCGGAAACAGCTCGGCCTTCACGATCGCGTTGATAGAGGTGTAGCCGGCGACGAAGATCCAGGCGCCGCAGATCAGAAGGAAGGCCACGAACGGCGACTTGGTGTCCTTCAGCGCGGTCAGGATCGGGATCGTGCCGAGCGTGCCGGCGATGCCGAAGAAGATCAGCAGCGGCTTGCGGCCGATCTTATCGGAGAGCCCGCCATAGATCGGTTGCAGGATGGTCGCGAAGATCAGCGAGCCGAAGATCACGAAGGTGGTCTGGTCCTCGGTGAGGCCGACCGACAGCTTCACGAAGGTCTGCATGTAGGTGGTGAAGGTATAGAACGCCGCGGTGCCGCCGGCGGTGAGGCCGACCACCAGCAGCAATTCGCGCGGATAGTTCAACAAGCCGACGATCGAGCCGGTCGGTTTGGAAACCTTCTTGGCCTCCTCGAAGGCCTCGGTCTCATGCAGGCTGCGGCGCATCACCGCCGCGACGATCGCGAGCATGGCGCCGATCACGAACGGAATCCGCCAGCCCCAGGCCTTCAGCTCGTCGGGCGTCAGGAACACCTTTTGCAGCAACAGCAGCACGATGATCGCGGTGAGCTGGCCGCCGATCAGCGTGACGTACTGGAAACTGGAATAGAAGCCGCGGTGCTTGGGATCGGCGACCTCGCTGAGATAGGTGGCGCTGGCGCCATATTCGCCGCCGAGGCTCAGGCCCTCGATCACGCGGGCCAGCGCCAGGATCGCCGGGGCCGCGATGCCGATCGAGGCATAGGTCGGCGTCACCGCGATGATCAGCGAGCCGAAGCACATGCAGACCACCGAGAGCGTTAATGACAGCCGCCGGCCATAGCGGTCGGCGATGAAGCCGAACAGCCAGCCGCCGAGCGGGCGCATGAGGAAGGTCGCGGCAAACAGCACGGCCGCATTGAGCTGCTGCACCACCGGGTCGCTGTGCGGGAAGAACGCCGGCGCGAAATACAGCGCAAACGCCGTGTAGGCGTAAAAATCGTACCACTCGACGAGATTGCCGACCGAGCCGATGAAGATCGCCTTCACCCGCCGCTCGACATCGTGGATGTCGAGATGATCGCTCGCGGGCTGAGCGGTTTGTTCGGTCATTGCATTGCTCCCGGACTCGTCGGTTCGATTCCGGGGCAAGCTACCTCATTGGGTGACGCGATGTAACCGCTGTCGGGTTCCTCAGGCGTTGTTGCCGAACAGAACGGGCAGTTGACGCGGGCCGCGGACCGTGCCTTCCGACCAGGTGACCTTGCCGGCCGGATCGAGCCGGAAATCAGGGATTCGCTTCAGCCATTCCTCGATCGCGACCTGCATCTCCATCCGCGCCAGGTTGGAACCGACGCAGCGGTGGATGCCGAGGCCGAAGGCGGCGTGGCGGTTCTCCTTGCGGTCGATCACCACCTTGTCGGCATCGGGGAACATGGCGGGATCGCGATTGGCGGCGGGGAAGGACAGCAGCACCATGTTGCCTGCCTTCACAGGGCAGCCGGAGATCGTGGTCTCCTTCATCACCTCGCGCGCCATCGTCACCGGCGAATAGGCGCGCAGGAATTCCTCGATCGCGGTCGGGATCAGCGCCGGCTCCGCAATCAGGCGCTCGCGATCGGCCGGCGTCTTGGCGAGGTGCCAGAGCGAGGAGCCGATCGCGCTCCAGGTGGTGTCGATGCCGGCGATCAAGAGCAGCCGCAGCGAGCCGAGCACATGCTCGTCGGTGAGCGGCTGGCCGCCGGGGCCCTTGGCCCGCAGCAGCTGCGAGATCAGATCGTCGCCCGGCTCGAGCTTGCGCTGCTCGAGATGGGCCACGAAGTAGCCGGTCATCTCGCGCACGCCGTTCATCAGCTCGTCTTCGTTCTTGATGCCGAGCTCGAGGATCTGGTGGATCCATTTGATGAACAGGTCGCCGTCCTTCTCGGGAATTCCCAGCATATGGGCGATGGCGCGCACCGGGATGTGCTTGGTGTAGCGCGCGGCGGCGTCGCAATGGCCATCGGCGATGAATTCGTCGATCAGCTCGTTGCAGATCGCGCGCACCCGCGGCTCCAGCCGCTTCATCGCGTCCGGCGTGAACGGCGGCAGCAGCACCTGCTTGGCGGGCTTGTGCTCCGGCGGATCGGAGGTGATCGGCGGCGCGCGAGCGGTGATCTCGGGGCGGATGTCGCGCACGATGACGCGGCGCGAGGAGAAGTGCTCGGTGTCGTAGGCGATCTCCTTCACCGCCTGATAGGTGGTCGGCATGTAGCAGCCGAGGAAGCGCTCGGTATGCACGACGGGCGAAGCCGCGCGCAGCGTCTCCCAGATCGGGAACGGGTCGTCGGTCCAGACCGGATCGGTATGGTCGAAATCATGGACCCAGTCGGAGACCGGGGGATGTTCGGGCAGATAGCTTGCGGACGGGGAATCGGACATCAGCTCGTTTCCTTCTCGTTCGATCAAACGCTGGTTGGCTCAACGGGCGGCGCACGGCCGTCCCCGGCTGGCCGTCATTCCTCGGTGACTTCGATCGCGATTTCCGGGCAATTGGTCTGCGCGAGCCAGGCCTTGTCCTCGAGCCCGGCCGGGACCGTCCCGTCGCCGACCTCATGGGCGTTGCCGTATTCGTCGAGCTCGAACAGTTCGGGGGCGAGTGATTTGCAGCGGGCGTGACCCTGGCACTTGTCCTGGTCGACGCGGATTCTGAGCTTGGACATGCAAGCACCTCCCTCGGCTCTGGCGCATTGTGGGTTGCGCCGGGTTCCTCATTCCGGTTTATGCAAGCCTTGTTTAGGCAAGTTCTTGTTTAGGCAAGTTCTTGTTTAGGCAAGTTCTTGTTTAGGCAAGCTCTTGGCTTGCTTGGGCGGCCGGCCTCTTAACCGGATCACCAAGTTATAGTATATTACATTATCGTCGCGCTTGCGCGTCAAGCGAAAATTCAGCGATCATTGCCGCAATGGGACAAATCGTTCGTAAGCCGTTCAAAACCTACCACCATGGCGACCTCCGCGAAGCCCTGATCCAGGCCGCGTTACGCGAGGTCGAGCTCGGTGGTCCCGAGGCGATCAGCATCAAGGCGCTGGCCAAGCAGCTCGGCGTCTCGCAGCCGGCGCCGTACCGGCATTTCGCCGACCGCGAGGCGCTGCTGGAGGCGGTGACCGCGGAAGCATTCCGGCAGTTCAACGTGATCATGCGCGAGGCGATCGAGCAGTCGAGCAAGGGCTCGAAGCTGTCGCGCTTTGCCCAGGCCGCGCTCGCCTTCGGGCTCGAGCGCCACGGCATCTACCGGCTGATGTTCGCGTCGCGCACCATGGCCTGCGCGCCCAAGGGCAGCGAACTGCACACCGCGGCGATGGAAACGCTGGCACTGCTGATCGAGTCGTTCGAGGCGCCCGCGGTCGGCCTGCTGCGCGAGCGGCAGGCGCTGAAGATCTGGGCCGGGCTGCACGGCATCGTGATGCTCGCCGAGCAGGGACTGCTGACCGGCGAGTCCGCGCAGATCAGCCGCGAGGAGTTGCTGGACGAAATCGTCGAGCAGACCAAGGCGGCACTCACCGTGGCGCTGCAGGCGACGGAGGATAAGGCGTAGGGCAGATCGTCTGCAGCCTATCCCTTCGTCCCATAGAGATAGATAGCCCCTGGATTGCGAGGAGCTCGCGACAAAATTGCAGAGCAATTTTGCGCTGAAACGACGAAGCAATCCATCGTTCTGCGCGCTCGGTGACAGATTGCTTCGCTTCGCTCGCAATGACGAAGTGGAGGGTATCGCCCGCCTCTCCACCATAAGGGTCAGGATCGCGGCGGCCGCGGATCGATCGGGGTGGTGCCGCGCACGCCCAGAATGTCCTCCAGCACTTTCGCGCCGGCCAGCAGCTGCGCCTCGGCGCGCGGCTTTGCGACCATCTGCAGGCCGACCGGCAGGCCCGAGGCGGTGAAGCCGCAGGGCAGCGACAGCGCCGGGCAGCAGGCCAGCGTGATCGCGTAGACGATGCCGAGCCATTCGACGTAGTTGTCGAACTTCTTGCCGTCGCACTCGGCGACATAGCGGTTCTCGACCGGGAACGGCGCCACGATGGTCGCGGGCGCCAGCAGCAGGTCGTACTTGTCGAAGAATTCGAGCGTACGCGCCGTCATCGCGACGCGCTGCGCCTCGGCGCGTTCGAGCTTCTCGACCGTGAGCTTCAACCCTTCCTCGATGTTCCAGATCACCTCGGGCTTCAGCAGATCGCGTTTGGTGCGCAGCAGTTCGGCCTTGCTGATTGCGAAATCGAACGCGCGCAGCACGTGGAAGCATTCATGGGCTTCGCTGAAATCGGGATGCGCCTCCTCGACGATCGCACCGGCTGCCGCGAACCGCTCCGCCGCCTTGCGGGTCACCGCCTTGACCTCGGGATCGACCGGCGTGATGCCGAGATCGGGCGAATAGGCGATGCGCTTCGGCCTGCTGCCTGACCGCGCCGCCGACAGGAACGACGTCGGCAGTGCGGGCAGCGACAGCGGATCGGCGGCATGCTCGCCGCTCATCGCGTCGAGCAGCAGCGCGAGGTCCTCGACATTGCGCGCCATCGGTCCCTGCTGGCCGAGCGTGCGGTCGACGCCGAATTTCGGCGTCTGCGCGACGCGGCCGATCGACGGCCGGAGGCCGACGATGCCGCAGAAGCTCGCCGGGTTGCGCAGGCTGCCGCCCATGTCGGAGCCGTGCGCCAGCCACGCGGTGCCGCTCGCAAGTGCCACCGCGGCGCCGCCGGAGGAGCCGGCGGCCGAGCGCGATGTGTCCCAGGGATTGCGGGTCGGGCCGAACACCTCGTTGAAGGTGTTGGCGCCGGCGCCGAATTCCGGCGTGTTCGACTTGGCGTAGATCACGCCGCCATTCTCTTCGAGACGCTCGACCAGGATGTCGGATTTCGCCGGGACGTTGTCCTTGAAGATCGGCGAGCCCAGCGTGGTCAGCACGCCGGAGACGGCGGTGAGGTCCTTGATCGGAACCGGAAGGCCCGCGAGCAGGCCGCGCTCGCTGACCGGTTTCTGCATCAGGGCCTTGGCGTGGGTGCGGGCGCGGTCGAAGCACAGCGTCGGCAGTGCGTTGACCTTGCCGTCCACCTCGGCGATGCGCGTCTCCAGCACGTCGAGCAGATCGAGCGGCGTAACGTCACCGGCCTTCAGCTTCTCGACGACGGCACACGCCGTTTCCTTCACCAAGCCCTGATCAGCCATGCGCCGTTGCTCCTATGCCTTCTGTTTGCTTGTGCTGTAGAACATTTCCTGCCGTCGTGGCAATGCGACGAGAACCGAAGGGACAGGGATGGCAGCGTTGTTTTCCGCGCTGGACTGGCGCGCGATGAGCCAGCAGGAGCGTGACCTCGGCTTGAACAACGGCGTTGCCGTCAAGGGCAGCGCCGAGATCGCCGCCGGCTGGGAGCAACGCTCGGCGGCACTGCGGCAAAAGCACGCCGGCCGTCTCGACCTCAGATACGGCTCGCGCGAGCGCAACCGGATCGACTTCCTGAAAGTTCGCGACGGCGCGCCGACGCTGCTGTTCATCCACGGCGGCTATTGGCAGACCCATGCCAAGGAAGTGTTCACGACCTTCGCCGAGGGGCCGATGGTCCACGGCATCAATGTCGCGCTGATCGGCTATACGCTGGCGCCGGATGCGACGCTCGACGACATCGTCGCCGAAATCCATGCCGGCATCAACTTTCTGGCCGGGCAGTTGCCCGCGCTCGGGGCCGCTGCCGAGGGCATCGTGGTGTCGGGCTGGTCGGCCGGCGGACATCTGACATCGATGGCGCTGTCGAACGGCCATGTCCGGGCCGGCATGGCGATCTCGGGAATCTACGACCTCGAGCCGATCAGGCATTCCTACCTCAACGAAAAGCTGAGGCTCGACGAAGCGGCGTCGCGGCGCAACTCGCCGATGATGGCGGAGGGCGGCACGGCAAAGCCGCTGTCGCTGGTAGTCGGCAGCGCCGAATTGCCGCTGCTGCGCAAGCAGACCGCCGATTTCGCCGGCCATCGCGCCCGCTACGGCTTGCCGGTGACCTATGAGGAGATCGCCGGCGTCGATCATTTCTCTATCATGAACCAGATGCTGGCGCCGCAGGGCCGCATCACGACGCTGATCCGGCAGCTGTTCGAGCGGACGGCGTCGTCCTGAGGTGCGAGCCTCTTCGGCGAGCCTCGAAGGATGGCGCAGCCCGTGGCCCATCCTTCGAGACGCCGCGCTACGCGCGGCTCCTCAGGATGACGGCGGTACAAGCGGAGGGGCGATTTCTAACCCCATCCCGACGTCAGCCCGCCATCCACCGTGTAGATCACGCCCGACGTATAACCCGCGCGGTCGGAGGCGAGGAACGCCATCAGGTCGCCGATCTCGCGTGCATGTGCGGGCCGGCCGAGCGGCAGGCCCTTCTGGAATTCCTTGTAGCGGTTCTCGTCGCCGAACTGGTTCTTGGCGCGGGTCTTGAGCAGCGTGACGTGGCGGTCGGTCCCGACCGGGCCGGGATTGATGCCGACGACGCGGATATTGTCGGCGAGGCTCTTGCCGCCGAGCGCGCGGGTGAACGCCATCAGCGCGGCATTGCCGGCGCTGCCGCAGATGTAATTGGCGTCGAACTTCTCGCCGGCCGCGCCGATGTCATTGACGATCACGCCTCCGCCGCGCGCCTTCATCTGGGCGTAGATCGCGCGCGTCAGATTGACGTAACCGAACACCTTGAGCTCCCACGCATGCCGCCAGGTCGCCTCGTCGATCTTGTCGATCGAGCCGCCGGGGATATCGCCAGCATTGTTGACAAGGATATCGATGTCGGCGGCCTCCCCGGCGAGGCGCGCGAGATCCTCGGACTTGCGCAGATCCACCACGCTGGTCGCGGCAGATATCTGGTGCGCGGAGCGCAGCCGCTCGGCGAGCGCCTTGAGCTGGTCGCCGTTGCGGGCGGCGAGCAGGAGGTTGGCGCCTTCCTCGGCAAAGGCTTCGGCGGCGGCCGCGCCAATGCCCTTGGAGGCGCCGGTGATCAGGACACGCTTGCCGCGCAGATGCAGATCCATGGGATGTCTCGCTTGGTATGAGGAGTGGGTGTCGGCGAATTTGGTGGGGCAGGGTCGCGCCGCGGTCAACACTGCACTGCAGCGTTGCGCTCGCGCAAAGTTTGGTCCATTGCAGGACCATCAGAATAGGCGGCATTGCCGGCCGGGCAAATCACAAGGGTGTTCTCGATGAGCAGCGCAAAGAAGCAGTATCGGATTGCGGTCATTCCCGGCGACGGCATCGGCAAGGAAGTGATGCCGGAGGGCCTGCGCGTCATCGAGGCGGCGGCCAAGAAGCACGGCGTCGACGTGAAGTTCGACCATTTCGACTTCGCTTCCTACGACTATTACGAGAAGCACGGCGAGATGATGCCGGCCGACTGGAAGAACCAGATCGGCAAGCATGATGCGATCTATTTCGGCGCGGTCGGCTGGCCGGCGAAAATACCCGACCATATCTCGTTGTGGGGATCGCTCATAAAATTCCGCCGCGAGTTCGACCAGTACGTCAATTTGCGCCCGGTGCGGCTGATGCCCGGCGTGCCGTCGCCGCTGGCGAACCGCAAGCCCGGCGACATCGATTTCTGGGTGGTGCGCGAGAACACCGAGGGCGAATACTCGTCCGTCGGCGGCCGCATGTTCCCGGACACCGACCGCGAATTCGTCACCCAGCAAACCGTGATGACCCGCACCGGCGTCGACCGCATCCTGAAATTTGCGTTCGATCTGGCGCAGTCGCGGCCGAAGAAGCATCTGACCTCGGCGACCAAGTCGAACGGCATCTCCATCACCATGCCCTACTGGGACGAGCGCGTGGAGGCGATGGCAAAGAAATATCCCGGCGTGAAGTGGGACAAATACCACATCGACATCCTGACCGCGAACTTCGTGCTGCATCCGGACTGGTTCGACGTCGTGGTCGGCTCCAACCTGTTCGGGGACATCCTCTCCGATCTCGGCCCGGCCTGCACCGGCACGATCGGCATCGCGCCGTCGGGCAACATCAATCCGGAAGGCGACTTCCCCTCGGTGTTCGAGCCGGTCCATGGCTCGGCGCCTGACATCGCCGGGCAGGGCATTGCCAACCCGATCGGCATGATCTGGTCGGGCGCGATGATGCTGGAGCATCTCGGCGAGAAGCAGGCGGCGGCTGCGATCGTCGGCGCGATCGAGCGCACGCTCGGCGAACGCACGCTGCGCACGCGCGATCTCGGCGGCAATGCCGACACCACGACGTGCGGCAAGGCCGTCGCGGAGATGTTGGATTAGGCTGCGCCGTCAAGCACGGGGTCGTCCTGGCGAAAGCCAGGACCCATTACCCCGAGTGCTTGTTGTGTTGCTGGGTCTGACCACCGCCCTGCGCGATGACGCAGGCCGGTGGTAATGGGTCCTGGATCGCGCTCGCTACGCTCGCTTGTCCAGGACGACGTCGTTATTGATTGCTTCGCAATCTGCGTAGGGCGGGTTAGCCACCCTACGGCCACTGTCGTCCATGCGAAAGCAGGGACCCATAACCACAGGGTCTCGTTGTTGGGGCTCGCTGTGCCCCCAGCCTTCGTGACAATGGGCAGTGATGGTTATGGGTCCCGGCTCGCGCGGAGCCTGTCATCGGGCGGCGCTTTGCGCCGACCCGTTGGCTTGGCCGGGACGACGGTGAAATTACCCCTTCACGATCCTTCGGCAGTGCTCCCACGCCGCGTGGATCAAATTCTCGCTCGCCTCGGGCGTGCGGAAGGCGGAGTGCGCCGACAGCGTCACGTTCGGGATCCTGGTCAGCGGGTGATCCTTCGGCAGCGGCTCGATGTTGTAGACGTCGAGGCCGGCGTGGCGGATGTGGCCCGAATTGAGCGCATCGATCATCGCCTGCTCGTCGACGATCGCGCCGCGCGCGGTGTTGATCAGCACCACACCCTTTTTCATCTTCGCGATCTTGTCGCGCGTGATCAGGCCGCGGGTCTCGTCATTCAGCAGCAGGTGGATCGAAACCACGTCGCTGCTCGCCAGCACGGTGTCGAGATCGACGAATTCGACACCCGGATGGCTCTTGGCCGACCGGTTCCAGGCGATCACCTTCATGCCGCTGCCGAGTGCGATGCGGGCGACCTCGGCGGCGATGCCGCCGAAGCCGACCAGGCCGAGTGTCTTGCCGGTGAGCTGCATGCCGTCCTCTCGCAGCCAGTTGCCGGCGCGCATCTCGCGGTCCATCTGCGCGATCACGCGCGCCGACGACCACATCAGCGCGATCGCTGACTCCGCGACCGCAGTGTCGCCATAGCCCTTGATCAGGTGCACGGAGATACCGAGCTCGGCAAGCTCTTCCGGGTTCATGTAGCTGCGCGCGCCGGTGCCGAGGAATACGACGTGCTTCAGGCCGGCGCACTTCTTCGCAACATCGGTCGGCAGCGCGGTGTGGTCGACCACCGCAATCTCGGCGCCGTCGAGCACCGCCGGATAGTCCTCGGACTTGATGTCCGGGTTGCGGTTGATCCGCATCCTGGGATCGCCGGGCTTTTCCAGTCGTTCCGTGATGACAGCAAGCGATTCATTGGCGTCGACAAACACTGCGCGCACGAAAGCCTCCATCCGATGAGGAGAAATGATGATCAGGACGCGACGCCGGCGAGCGCCAGCACCGTATGCATCAGGACGTTGGCGCCGGCGGCGCAATCTGTCTGCTTGGCATCTTCCAGCTCATTATGGCTGATGCCGTCCTTGCAGGGCACGAACACCATTGCTGCCGGCATCACCGTGTTGAGGTTGCAGGCGTCGTGGCCGGCGCCCGAGGTGATGCGGCGGTGCGAATAGCCAAGCTGCTTGGCGGCGTTCTCGACCGCGTCGACCAGCTTCGGATCGAAGTGCGTCGGCGCCTTGCGCCAGACGAGATCAAGCTGCACCTCGACCTTGCGCTTTGCTGCGATCTCGCTCACAGCGGCACGCAGGTCGCGATCCAGCGCATCCATGATCCCAGCGTCGGCGCTGCGGCAATCCACCGTGAAGGTGATCTCGCCGGGGATGACGTTGCGCGAGGGCGCGGCGATCACGGCCTCGCCGATGGTGCCGACCGCCTTCGGGCCGTGCTTCTTCGCGATGCTCTCCATCGCCAGAACGATCTCGGACAGCGTCGCCAGCGCATCGCGGCGCAGCGGCATCGGGGTCGAGCCGGCGTGGCTCTCGAAGCCGGTGATCTTGCCGTCGTACCACAACACGCCCTGGCCGGAATCGACCACGCCGATGGTCTTGTTCTCGGCCTCCAGGATCGGACCCTGCTCGATATGCAGCTCGACGAAGCTGGTGAACTTCTGGCGGCCGACCGGGGCGTCGCCGCGATAACCGATCGTGTCCAGCGCCTGCGCCACCGTGACGCCCTCGGCGTCCTTGCGCGACAGGATGTCGTCGGTGGTGAAATCGCCGACATAGGCGGCCGAGGCCATCATCGCCGGCGCAAAGCGCGAGCCTTCCTCATTGGTCCAGTTGCAGATGCAGATCGGCAGCTCGGTCTCGATCCCGGCATCGTTCAGCGTGCGCACCATTTCGAGCGCCGCCAGCGTGCCGAGCACGCCGTCATATTTGCCGCCGGTCGGCTGGGTGTCGAGATGTGAGCCGACGCCGATCGGCGGCTTCGACATGTCCCGTCCTTTCCTCAACCCGAACATCGAGCCGAGTGCGTCGACCTGCACCTCGAGGCCGGCGTCCGCGCATGCCTTGCGGAACCAGTCGCGCACCTGCTTGTCTTCGGCGCTCAAGGTCAGCCGCCGCACACCGCCCTTGGGCGTTGCACCGAACTGCGCGGTTTCGTGGATGGTGCCCCAGAGGCGGGCGGAATCGATCTGCAGGTTGGTGGCGGCTCGGCTCATGTCGTCAGTCCATTTTTATTTTCGTCATTCCGGGCGATGCGTCAGCATCGAACCCGGAATCTCGAGATTCCGGGTCTGGTCCTTCGGACCATCCCGGAATGACGTTCGATTATCCGGCAATCGTTCAATGACGCGCCACTCTCGCGCCGTCAACCGCCACGCTCGTCTGCGCGATCTGCCTGGCGAGATTGGCGACGCGCTCGATGGCGACCGCATCGGGCGAGGCGAGCCAGCTCGCGGTGAAGGTGAGGGGCGGCAGCTTGAGGTCTGTGTCGAGCAGCAGCAAGCGCCCGTCGGCAAGCTCGTTCTCGACGATCGCCGCGGGGATCACCGCGATGCCAAGCCCTTCATTGGCCATGTGGATCACGGTCGCGAGCGAGGTCGAGGCGTGCAGCCGGATCGGCGGCAGATCGGGGGCGTTGAACAGCGCGCGTACGGTCTCGTAGGGCTGGGTCTTGCGCGGAAAGGTGATGATCGGAAACCGCGCCAGGTCCTGCCGCGCCACCGGGCCGTCGCCGAGGCCGAGCGCCGGGCTCGCCAGGAAACCGATCGGGTAATCGCACAGCACGTGGTTGTGCGCGCCGGACGCCGAGACCGGTCCAAGCACGAAGGCGAGCTCGATCTCCTGCGCCAGCAGCCGCTGCGTCAGATTGGGCGTGATGTCGACCTCGATCTCCAGCGACAGGTTCGGGTAGACCTCGTTGACGCTTTTGACGAGGCGCGGCAGCCAGGTGTGCACGATGGTCTCCGCGACACCGAGCCGCAGCGCGCCGCGCATCGCCGAACGGTCGCCGACCTCGGCCATCATCTCCGAACGCAGGCCGATCAGCTTCTCGGCATAGATCATCATCAGCCGCCCGCTCGGGGTGGGCGAGGCCACCCGGTGGTCGCGGTTGAGCAGCTTGACGCCCATCTCGCGCTCGAGCTGGGCAATGCGCTGGGAGATCGCCGGCTGGGTGGTGTTGAGCCGCTGGGCGGCGCCGCGGAAGCTGCCGAGCTTGACGACCCAGAGAAATGTCTCGATCGAGCGGAAGTCCGTCATTGGAAGCATTTTCCCGATCGATAAATCTGCTTTATCGATTTTGATTAGAAAGGACGATTAGACATTATATCACGCTTGGTGTTGGTTTGTCCTTGTCGAGATTATGGGCAGGAGAATCCCATGACTGTTTTTGCGGCAGTGCAGCGATCTCAGGGGGAGCCAGTGCCGGCGAGCGTCGAAGCGCGCCGCGCCTGCCGTGACGGCGTGGCCTCGGCCACCACAGCCGGCCTCGCCAACGGTTTCGTCCAGGGCAATCTCGCGATCCTGCCGGAAAAGCTCGCCGGCGCCTTCCACCGCTTCTGCCAGCTCAATCCGAAGCCGTGCCCGATCATCGGCATGTCTGACGTCGGCGATCCCCGCATTCCGGCCCTTGGTCTCGACCTCGACATCCGCACCGACGTGCCGCGCTACCGGGTCTGGCGCGACGGCGAGGTGGCGGACGAGCCGACCGACATCACCAAATACTGGCGCGACGATCTCGTCACCTTCGTGCTCGGCTGCTCCTACTCGTTCGAGGAGGCGCTGCTGGATGAGGGCCTGCCGATCCGTCACATTGAACGCAATCTGCGTGTGCCAATGTACCGCACCAATATCGCCTGCAGCCCGTCGGGACCGTTCGCGGGACCCATGGTGGTGTCGATGCGCCCGTTCAAGCCGGCGGATGCGATCCGCGCGGTGCAGATCACCTCGCGCTTCCCGTCGGTGCATGGCGCGCCGGTCCATCTCGGCCATCCGCATGCGATCGGCATCAAGGATATCGCCAAGCCCGATTACGGCGATGCGGTACCGGTCGCCGATGACGAGATCCCGGTGTTCTGGGCCTGTGGCGTCACGCCGCAATCGGTGATCGCAAGTGCGAAGCTGCCGTTCGCGATCACGCATTCGCCGGGCCTGATGCTGGTGACCGATCTCAGGAACAAGCAGCTCGCTGTGCTCTGAATAGGCAATTCGTGCAATTCATTGAGGCTTTACTGCGCGCTACAAGCGTCACATCGATTATAACAAGCTGACCAAGGGGAAATTTCGATGACGATCTCTCGCCGTAACGTGTTGCTGGGTGCCACTGCCGCTGCTGCGCTCGGTCCGATGGCCGCGCGCGCGCAGACCAGTGAAGTGGCAATCGGCGTGATCTATCCGCTCTCGGGCGCCAGCGCCCAGATCGGCGTCGATGCGCAGCGCGCGTTCGAGACCGCGGCAGACATCATCAACAAGAACTATGACTTCGCATTGCCGCTCGCCAAGGGCGAGGGCCTGTCCGGCCTCGGCGGCGCCAAGGTCAAGCTCGTGTTCGCCGACCACCAGGCCGATCCGCAAAAGGGCCGCGCCGAAGCCGAGCGCCTGATCACGCAGGAGAAGGTCTGCGCCGTGATCGGCACCTATCAGAGCGCGGTCGCTGTCACCGTCAGCCAGATCTGCGAGCGTTACGGCGTTCCGTTCCTCTCGGCCGACAATTCCTCGCCGAGCCTGCATCGGCGCGGCTTGAAATACTATTTCCGCGCCTCGCCGCATGACGAGATGTTCTCGACCGCGATGTTCGACTTCTTCGATGCGATGAAGAAGAAGGGCCAGAAGATCGAGACGCTGGCGCTGTTCCACGAGGACACCATCTTCGGTACCGATTCGGCGAACGCGCAGACCAAGCTCGCCGCCGAGCGCGGCTACAAGATCGTGGCCGACATCAAGTACCGCGCCAACTCGCCGTCGCTGACCGCCGAGGTGCAGCAGCTAAAGGCGGCGAATGCCGACGTGCTGATGCCGTCGAGCTACACCACCGACGCGATCCTCCTGGTCAAGACCATGGCCGAGCTCGGCTACAAGCCGAAGAACATCATGGCGCAGGACGCCGGCTTCTCGGAAAAGGCGACCTACGACGCGGTCGGCGACAAGCTCGAGGGAGTGATCTCGCGCGGCAGCTTCTCGCTCGACCTGGCGCAGAAGCGGCCGATGGTCGGTCTGATCAACGAGATGTACCGCGCCAAGTCGGGCAAGGACTTCAACGACTATTCATCGCGCCAGTTCATGGGCCTGATCGTGATGGCGGACGCCATCAACCGCGCCAAGTCGACCGACGGCGACAAGATCCGCGAGGCGCTGGTCGCCACCGACATGCCGGGCGATCAGACCATCATGCCGTGGCGGCGCGTCAAGTTCGACGAGATGGGGCAGAACAACTTCGCCGATCCGGTGCTGTTGCAGTACTCCGCGAAGAACTTCGTGACGATCTTCCCGGAACAGGCCGCCGTCTCCGAGGCGATCTGGCCGATGAACAGCTAATCGGTCGGGCGCCAGAGCGTCCGTTCCGATCGTATCGGAACGGAGCTCTGGATTCTTGTTGCGACGCGTTTTCCTAGCGCGAACCGGTATCCACTTCGCTCGAAAACGCTATTGAGGGGGCAAGCGGCGGTGACAGCCGAAGACATCATTCAGAGTCTCGCATGTTCCGTCATTGCGAGCGAAGCGAAGCAATCCACGTCTCCGCGAAAAGGAAGCATGGATTGCTTCGTCGCTTCGCTCCTCGCAATGACGGGGGCTAAAGACAATGGTCGGAACATGGAGCGTCGACGGTGACAGCCGAGACCATTATCCAGAGTTTGGCGAGCGGCCTGTTGATGGGGCTGCTCTACGGACTGATCGCCGCAGGCCTCGCATTGATCTTCGGATTGATGGACGTCGTGAATTTCGCGCACGGCGAGTTCCTGATGATCGCGATGTACGCGACCTTCTTCCTGTTCGCGTTCTTCGCGATCGATCCCTTGCTCTCGGCGCCGCTGGTCGCCGCGGCGCTGTTCGTGTTCGGCGCGGTGGTCTATCTGTTGATCGTCCGCTTCGCGATGCGCGCCAAGGCCAATGCTGGCATGGTGCAGATCTTCTCGACCTTCGGGCTGGCGATCGTGATGCGGGGCCTCGCCCAGTTCTTCTTCACGCCCGACTACCGCAGCGTGACCAACTCCTGGGTCGGCGGCAAGACCGTGTCGATCGCCGGCATCTATCTGCCGGAGCCGCAGCTGATCGGCGCGATGCTGTCGATCGCGGCCTTCGTCGCGCTCTACTTCTTCATCAATCGCACCGATTTCGGCCGCGCGCTCGAGGCGACGCGCGAAGACGCCGGCGCGGTGGCGCTGGTCGGCATCGACAAGAACCGCGTGTTCGCGCTCGGCTGGGGCCTCGGTGCGGCGCTGGTCGGCCTCGCCGGCGCCATCATGGCGATCTTCTTCTACGTCTACCCCGACGTGGGCGCGTCGTTCGCCCTGATCGCCTACGTCACCGTGGCGCTCGGCGGCTTCGGCAGCGTATTCGGCGCCTTTGCCGGCGGCATCATCGTCGGCCTGGTGGAAGCGACCACCGCGCTGATCCTGCCGCCGTCGCTGAAATCGGTCGGCATCTATGCCGTTTACCTGCTGGTCGTCTTCATCCGCCCGCGTGGCCTGTTCGGATCGATGTGATGGACACCCAGTTCGCCCAACGCCGCAGGCGTGACCTGATCGTGGCGGCCTGCCTCGCGGTGATCGCCGCGCTGGTGCCGCTGTTTGTCAAGGACGTCTACGTCCAGAACATCATGGTGCTGACGCTGATGTATGCGGCGCTGTCGCAGAGCTGGAACATCCTGTCCGGCTATTGCGGACAGATCTCGCTCGGCCATGCGCTGTATTTCGGGCTCGGCGCCTATACCACCGCGCTCTTGTTCACCAAGTTCGGCGTGCTGCCGTGGTTCGGCATGCTGGCGGGCGGGGCGATCTCCGCATTGATCGCGATGGCGCTCGGCTACCCCTGCTTCCGCCTGCGCGGGCATTATTTCGTGATCGCGACCATCGTGATCGCCGAGATCGCGCTGCTGTTGATCCAGAACTGGGATTGGGCCGGCGCCGCGCTCGGCATCGACATCCCGGTGCGCGGCGACAGCTGGCTGAAATTCCAGTTCACGCGCTCGAAGCTGCCTTACTTCTACTTTGCGCTGGCGCTGGCCTGCATCGCCTGGTTCGTCACCTGGTGGCTGGAGGATTCCAAATGGGGCTATTGGTGGCGCGCCGTGAAGGACAATCCCGATGCCGCCGAAAGCCTCGGCGTGGTCGTGTTCAATTCCAAGATGGGCGCGGCGGCGGTCTCGGCCTTCCTCGTTGCGGTCGGCGGCAGCTTCTACGCCCAGTTCGTCTCCTACATCGATCCTGAAAGCGTGATGGGCTTCCAGTTCTCGCTGCTGATGGCGCTGCCTGCGGTGCTTGGCGGCATCGGCACCTTGTGGGGCCCGGTGCTGGGCGCGGTCATCCTGATTCCGCTCACCGAGCTGACGCGCTCGTTCATCGGCGGCTCCGGGCGCGGCGTCGACCTCATCGTCTACGGCACGCTGATCATCGTGATCTCGCTGGCGCTGCCGCGCGGCCTGGTCAGCGTGTTCTCCCTGCGCAAGGGAGCTGCACGATGACGGCGCTGCTGGAAACGCGCGGAGTATGGCAGCGCTTCGGCGGCCTCGTCGCCAACAGCGATGTCTCGATCTCGGTCGGGCGCGGCGAGATCGTCGGCCTGATCGGCCCCAACGGCGCCGGCAAGTCGACGCTGTTCAACCTGATCGCGGGCGTGCTGCCGCCGACCCAGGGCTCGATCATCTTCGACGGCGAGGACGTGACCAAGCTGCCGGCGGCGGAACGCTGCCAGCGCGGCGTCGGGCGTACCTTCCAGGTCGTCAAGAGTTTTGAGACCATGACCGTGATCGACAACGTCATCGTCGGCGCGCTGATCCGCAACACCAAGATGCGCATCGCGCGGCAGAAGGCCTACGAGGTGCTGGAGTTCTGCGGCCTTGCGGCGCGCGCCGACAAGCTCGCCGCCGACCTCGTGCCGTCGGAGAAGCGCCGGCTCGAGGTGGCCCGCGCGCTCGCGACCGAGCCGAAGCTGCTGCTGCTCGACGAAGTCCTCACCGGGCTGACGCCGGTCGAGGCGCAGACCGGCGTCGAGCTGGTGCGGAAGGTCCGCGCCGCCGGCATCACCGTGCTGATGGTCGAGCATGTGATGGAGATCGTGATGCCGCTGGTCGATCGCGCCATCGTGCTGAATCTCGGCAAGGTGCTGGTCGAGGGCAAGCCGACTGAGGTCGTCCGCAATCCGGAAGTCATTTCTGCCTATCTCGGGGATCGTCATGCTGTCGGTGCGTGAAGTCACCACCGCCTATCAGGGCCTGGTCGCGATCTCCTCGGTGTCGATCGACGTCACCAAGGGCGAGATCGTCTGCGTCGCCGGCGCCAACGGCGCGGGCAAGTCGACGCTGTTGAAATCGATCGCCGGCGCCGAGCGGCCGCGCGCAGGCACCGTCACCTTCGACGGCAAGCGCATCGACGGCCAGCCGCAGCACGTCATCACGTCAAGCGGCATTGCTTACGTGCCGGAGAACCGCCGGCTGTTTCCGCGGCTCTCGGTGCGCGACAATTTGCGCCTCGGCAGCTATCTCTACCGCAGTCAGTCTGACCGCGACGCGCCGCTCGATCTGGTGTTCAAGCTGTTCCCGCGGCTTGGCGAACGGCTCGACCAGCGCGCCGAGACGCTGTCCGGCGGCGAGCAGCAGATGCTTGCGATCGGCCGCGCGCTGATGACGCGGCCGCGGCTTCTGATGCTCGACGAACCGTCGCAGGGCATCATGCCGAAACTGGTCGACGAGATATTCCAGGCCGTGAAGCGCATCCGCGACGCCGGCATGACGGTCCTGATCGTCGAGCAGCGCATGGCCGAGTGCCTCGAGATCGCCGACCGCGCCTACATCCTGCAGACCGGCCGCGTGCTGATGCAGGGCACCGCCGCCGAGATCAGCGGCAATCCCGACGTGCGCAAGGCGTATCTGGGGCTGTAGCGACGGAATCTCCACGCTCGTACCTCCAGCGACAAAGGCTTTGCCTTTGCGCGGGGATGACGCCAGTGCATGCGGTGCGCGCAATCCAGCCCGTAGCCCGGATGAGCGCAGCGACATCCGGGGCGTCCCGCATATCGCTGCGCTCATGCGGGCTACTGATCCAGCCGACGCAGCCTACTTGCTCTCGTCGATCTTCTCGACCTTGGCGGCGAGGTCCGGCACGCGGCTGACGCGATAGGTCGCGTTGCTGCAGGTCAGCGTCCAGGCCTCGTTGTCGGGCTTCGAGAGCTTGTCGTCCCGCTCGGCCTTGAGCGGCTTGTCGCAGGCATAGCCTTGCGCGCGCAGCTGGGTTGCCAGCATGCCTTGCAAGGTCTCTTCGGTCCGTCCGTCCGACGCCGCAAGGCCGACGGCGAACGGAATCGCTAACGCCAAGCCTGTGAACCTCATCATGACTGTCTTCCGCATATCGATCCTCCGCTTGATCTAGTGAGGGTGATCCGGCAGCACGAGCCCGAACGTCCTGGTCAAATCCGCCACCTGGTCGGGCGACAAATAGCGCGGGTTCAGGCCGCGCAGCAGCAGATAGAGCTTTGCGGTTTCCTCCAGCTCCTCGGTCGCGAACACCGCCGTTTCCAGCGTATCGCCCGACACGACGGGCCCATGATTGGCGAGCAGCACCGATGAATATTTCCCGGCCAGTCCCCGGATCGCGTCGGCAACGGCCGGATCGCCGGGGCGATAATAGGGCACCAGCGCGGTCTGGCCGCACTTCATGACGTAATAGGCGGTCATCGCCGGCAGCGCGGCGCGCGGGTCGATCTCGGGCAGCATCGAGAGCGCGACCGAATGGGTCGAGTGCAGGTGCACCACGGCGCCGGCGGAGGCGCGCGTCTGGTAGAGCGCGGTGTGCAGCGGCACTTCCTTGGTCGGGGCGTCGCCGGAGACGAGCCGGCCGTTGCCGTCGAGCCGTGACATTTTCGCCGGATCGAGGAAGCCGAGCGAGGCGTTGGTCGGCGTCACCAGCCAGCCGCCGTCCGCGAGCCGGACGCTGATATTGCCCGAGGAGCCCGGCGTCAGGCCGCGCTCGAACAGCGAGCGGCCGAAGCGGCAGATGTCCTCACGAAGCTTTGTTTCGCTCATCCGGTTTCGCTCGCCGCGCCATCTTTGGCGCTATCCGTTTTCCGCTTTGTCTCATGCTTTGGCAGCGCGGCCAAGCCGTGATAGGCAAGCAGCAACGAGCATGAACCGGGCCCGGAAGGCCGCGCTGGCGCAAAGTGGCAGCCGGTTTTCCGAAAAGGTCATGCTCAAACAACTAAAAATGTTCAGGGATCGCCAAATGTCCAGTTCCGCAACATCACGTGTCGCCGTCATCGGGCTGGGCTCGATGGGATACGGCATGGCGACCTCACTCAGGCGGGCCGGTTTCGAGGTGACCGGCTGCGACGTCGCGGCCGATGCGGTGGCGCGCTTCGTCGCCGACGGCGGCAAGGGCGCCAAGTCGCCGGCCGAGGCGGCCCGGGATGCCGACATTGTCGTCAGCGTCGTCGTCAACGCGGCGCAGACTGAAGGGATCCTGTTCGGCAAGGACGGCGTCGCCGAGACCTTGGCCAAGGACGCGGTCTTCATCTCCTCGGCGACCATGGACCCTGATATCGCGCGGCGCCTCGCAAAGCAGCTCGAGGCGACCGGCCGGCACTATCTCGATGCCCCGATCTCCGGCGGCGCGCAGCGCGCGGCGCAGGGCGAATTGACGATTCTCGCCTCCGGCAGCGCCGCGGCATTTGCGAAGGCGCGGCCGGCGCTGGATGCGATGGCGGCAAAGCTCTACGAGCTCGGCGATGCCGCGGGGCAGGGCGCCGCGTTCAAGATGATCAACCAGCTGCTGGCCGGCGTGCATATCGCGGCCGCCTCCGAGGCGATCGCATTCGCCGCCAAGCAGGGGCTCGACATCCGCAAGGTCTATGAGGTGATCACCGCCTCCGCCGGCAATTCCTGGATGTTCGAGAACCGCATGCCGCATGTGCTCGACGGCGACTATGCGCCGCGCAGCGCCGTCGAAATTTTTGTGAAGGACCTCGGCATCATCCAGGACATGGCGCGCAATGCACGCTTCCCGGTGCCGGTCTCGGCCGCGGCCTTGCAGATGTTCCTGATGACCGCGGCCGCCGGCATGGGCCGCGACGACGATGCGTCGGTGGCGCGGATGTATGCGCAGGTTACCGGCACCAAGCTTCCAGGCGAGAAATAAGAGGATCCTGCAATGCCCCGTTTTGCCGCCAACCTCACCATGATGTTCAACGAGGTCCCGTTCCTCGACCGCTTCGAGGCGGCCGCGAAGGCGGGCTTCACCGCGGTCGAGTTCCTGTTTCCTTACGACCATCCGGCCGAGGAGGTCGGCAAGCGGCTGAATGGCAATGGGCTGACGCAGGCGCTGTTCAACCTGCCGCCGGGCGACTGGAACGCCGGCGAGAAGGGGTTTGCCGCGCTGCCGGACCGTTTCGCCGACCTCCAGCAAAGCCTGAAGACCGCACTGCCCTATGTGCAGGCGACCGGCGTCAAGCGGGTGCATCTGATGGCGGGAATAGCCGACCGCAGCGATGCCAGGGCGGTCGCCGCGTTTCGCAAATCGGTCGCCCATGCCGCAGAGTTCTTCGCGCCGCACGGCCTCGACGTCGTGATCGAGCCGATCAATCCGCGCAACGTGCCCGGCTACTTCCTCAACGACTTCATCTTCGCGCGCGATCTGATCAACGAGCTTGGTATCGCGAACCTGAAGCTGCAGTTCGACATCTACCACTGCCAGATCATCCATGGCGACGTCACCATGCGGCTGCGTGAAATGATGCCGATCATCGGCCACGTCCAGATCGCGTCGATCCCCTCGCGCAACGAGCCCGACGGCGAGGAGCTGAACTATCCGTTCCTGTTCGGCGAGCTCGACCGGCTCTGCTACGGCGGCTTCGTCGGCTGCGAGTACAATCCGCGCGGCAAGACCACCGACGGTCTCGCCTGGTTCAAGCCCTATGCCGGAGTGAAGCCGTGACGCGAGCCGGAAAACTGTCTCTCGGTTGCATCGCCGACGACTATACCGGCGCCTCCGACCTCGCCAACACGCTGACCCGCGCCGGCCTGCGCACGGTGCAGACCATCGGCGTGCCTGCGGACGATCTCGCGCTGCCCGAGGTCGACGCCGTCGTGGTGTCGCTGAAGAGCCGTTCGATCGAGGCCGGCCTCGCCGTGACGCGTTCGCGCGCAGCGGAGGCCTGGCTGCGCGGCCGCGGTGCCAAACATATCCTGTTCAAGATCTGCTCGACCTTCGATTCAACCGATGCCGGGAACATCGGCCCCGTGATGGACGCGCTGCGCGCCGATTCCAGGGATGCCATCGTGCTGGTGACTCCGGCATTCCCGGAGACCGGCCGCACCGTCTACCAGGGCAATCTGTTCGTCGGCTCGGTGCCGCTGAACGAGAGTCCGCTGAAGGACCACCCGCTCAACCCGATGCATGATTCCAATCTGGTTCGCGTGCTGGCGCGGCAAAGCACGACCAAGGTCGGCCTGGTCGATCTGGCGACGCTGAGCCGTGGCGCGGACGCCGTCCGGGCAAAGCTCGCCGAGCTCACGCAAAGCGGCATCGGCGCCACCATCGTCGATGCGGTGTTCGACCGCGACCTCGAGACCATCGGGCAGGTCGCGCTGGATCACCGTCTTTCAGTCGGCGCTTCCGGGATCGGGCTTGGCCTGGCGCGGGCGCTGGTCGCCGCGAGCAAGGCCAAACCGGACAGCGCGAATGCGATGCTGGCGACGCCGGTCGGCGGCCCGGCGGCGTGCCTTGCCGGCAGTTGCTCGCAGGCGACCCTGCGCCAGATCGCAAACGCCGAGAAAGTGATGCCGGTCCTGCACCTCGATCCCGAGCAGGTGGTCGCCGGCAAGGACGAAACGCAGCGTGCGCTCGCCTGGGCCAGAGACCGGCTCGGGGCGGGGCCAATCCTGATTGCGAGCAGCTCGACCCCGGATCAGGTGGCAGCTGTGCAATCCCGTCATGGTCGCGATGCAGCCGGGCATGCCATCGAGCAGGCGATGGCCGACATCGCGGATGGTCTGGTGCAGTCGGGCGTGCACAGGCTGGTGGTCGCCGGTGGTGAAACTTCGGGCGCCGTGGTCGATCGCCTGCGCATTCCTGGATTCCTGGTCGGTTCGGAAATCGCCGCCGGCGTGCCGGTTCTGCGAGCGGTCGGCGCCGGGAGAGGCGAGATGGTGCTTGCCCTGAAATCAGGCAATTTCGGCGGGCCGGAGTTTTTCTCGGATGCGCTCGTGTTGATGCCTTGATGCGGCTGGCGCGCATCATGCCACGGTGTCGAAGAGCGCCTCCGTAGTTCAACGGGGAACCAAATTAACCCTACTTAAGGAGGGGGGCTGGCTTTGATGTCTGCGGCGTCCCGCCACGCCCCCAGCCATTCGATCGGGCTTCGCGAGCCCGATATCAAGAGACCCCCACGATGTTCGCCAAATTCTCGATCCGCGCCAAGATTATTGCCGTGGTTGCGTTCCTGCTTGTCGCGATGACGGGCATGGGCCTGCTCGCGGTCGTGAATTTACGGTCGATCAACGCCAACACTGTCGACATCACGACGAGCTGGCTGCCGAGCGTGCGTGCGCTCGGCGATCTGCGCGCCGGCGTCATCACCTATCGCAACGTGATCCGCGAGCACATGCTGTCCGAGACGCTGGAGGACAAGCTCGCGCAGGAGAAGACCCTGACCTCGGTGGTCGACGCCAACCTCAAGGTCCGCGCGATCTACGAGCCGCTGATCGCGACCCCCGCGGAGCGCGCGCTCTACGATCAATGGGTCGATGCCTGGACCCGTTACAAGAAGGGAACCGAGGAGGTGATGGCGCTGTCGCGCAGGGATGTCGGCAAGGCCCCGCACGATGCGCATGAGCTGAACGCCAAGACCGTCAACAAGATCGGCCTCGAGGCCGACGAGATCCTGCGCAAGGACATCGAGCTCAACAATGCCGGCGCCGACAAGGCGGCGCAGGAGGCGGCAAACAGCTACGCGTCGGCCGTCATGCTGCTTGCGATGATCCTTGGCGCCGCCATCATCGTCGGCGTCGGCGTCAGCTTCCTGATGATCCGCGACGTCTCGGCCGGCATCGCCTCGATCGTGAGCCCGATGCAGGCGCTGGGCCGCGGTGACCTGACCGCAAACGTCCCGCATCAGGGCGAGAAGACCGAGATCGGCGCGATGGCCGATACGCTGCAGGTGTTCAAGGAAGCCCTGGTCGCCAAGAAGGCGGCCGATGAAGCCGCGGCTGCCGACGCCGAAGCCAAGATCGAGCGCGGCCGCCGGGTCGACACCATCACCCGCAATTTCGAACAGATGATCGGCGAGATCGTGCAGACCGTGTCGTCGGCCTCGACCCAGCTCGAAGCCTCCGCCGGCACGCTGTCGTCGACCGCCCGGCGTTCGCAGGAGCTGACCACCTCGGTTGCCGCGGCGTCCGAGGAGGCCTCGACCAATGTCCAGTCGGTGGCGTCGGCGACCGAGGAGCTGTCGTCGTCGGTGACCGAGATCAGCCGCCAGGTGCAGGAGTCGGCACGGATGGCCGGCGATGCCGTCGGCCAGGCGCGCACCACCAACGATCGCGTCAGCGAGCTGTCGAAGGCCGCCGCGCGGATCGGCGACGTCGTCGAGCTGATCAACACCATTGCCGGCCAAACCAATTTGCTGGCGCTGAACGCCACCATCGAGGCGGCACGCGCCGGCGACGCCGGCCGCGGCTTCGCCGTGGTGGCGTCCGAGGTGAAGGCGCTGGCCGAGCAGACCGCCAAGGCGACCGGCGAGATCGGCCAGCAGATCGCCGGCATCCAGACCGCGACCCAGGAGTCGGTCGGCGCGATCAAGGAAATCTCCTCGACCATCGAACGGCTGTCGGAAATCTCGTCCACCATTGCGGCCGCGGTCGAAGAGCAGGGCGCGGCGACGCAGGAAATCTCCCGCAACGTGCAGCAGGCGGCGCAGGGCACCCAGCAGGTCTCGGCCAACATCACCGACGTCCAGCATGGCGCCAACGAGACCGGCTCGGCGTCGAGCCAGGTGCTGTCGGCGGCCCAATCGCTCTCGGGCGACAGCAGCCGCCTCAAGCTCGAGGTCAGCAAGTTCCTCGACGCCGTCCGCGCCGCCTGATCCGGCGGCGCCGCTCGGGCGGCCGCCATCCTTCGCCTAACCGATGCCGACGTGGTGGGCTGACCCGGCCCATCACGTTTTACATTTTCGCAGAGCAGCGATGCGTTAACCTCGCGTCGGCCGAAATAGCATCCTCGGCCGGCTCGCATTCGCAGCAGAGCCGTCTCTTTTTGACGATGATCCGCACGCGATCGGCGGCACTGCGCCCGGCATGGTCGCTCGGAGCGCGCAGCCTCACGCACTATGCCGAGGAAGTGAAAGCCGCCGCGGCTCCGCGGGTTGGCGTTTTGCCCGGCATCGGGTAAATCGGCCGGTACGGAACGGCTTTTGCAATGTCGATTCCTCTGCCTGGGCGGGCTTCATTTCGGGAACGCTTGTTTTATGATCGCACTGGTCCGTATCGCGCTGAGCCGGCCATATACTTTCGTCGTGCTCGCGATCCTGCTGTTGATTATCGGACCGCTGGCGGCGTTGCGCACGCCGACCGACATCTTCCCAGACATCCGCATCCCCGTGATCGGCGTGGTCTGGCAGTACACCGGCCTGCCGCCGGACCAGATGTCCGGCCGCATCACCACGCCGTTCCAGCGCGCGCTGACCACGACCGTCAACGACATCGAGCACATCGTCGCCAATTCCTATAACGGCGTCGGCATCATCAAGATCTTCTTCCAGCCCAACGTCGACATCCGCACCGCCAATGCGCAGGTCACCGCGATCTCGCAAACCCTGCTCAAGCAGATGCCGCCGGGCGCGACGCCGCCGCTGATCCTGAACTACAGCGCCTCGACGGTTCCGATCATCCAGGTCGCGCTGTCGGGCGAGGGACTGACCGAGCAGAACCTCGCCGATATCGGCATCAACCAGCTGCGCACGCCGCTGGTCACGGTGCCTGGTGCGGCGATCCCGTATCCGTTCGGCGGCAAGCAGCGCCAGGTCCAGATCGATCTCAATTCGACCGCGTTGCAGGCGCGCGGCCTGTCGGGTCAGGACGTCGCCAATGCGCTCGCCGCGCAGAACCTGATCACGCCGGTCGGCACGCAGAAGATCGGCAATTTCGAATACACCATCAACCTCAACAACTCGCCGCTGCGGCTCGAGGAGCTCGGCGACCTGCCGATCAAGCAGGTCAACGGCGCGATGGTCTATGTGCGTGACGTCGCGTCGGTCCGCGACGGTAATCCGCCGCAAACCAACATCGTCCATGTCGACGGCAACCGCTCGGTCTTGATGATGGTGCTGAAGGCCGGCGCCACCTCGACGCTCGATATCATCTCCGGCATCAAGCAGAAGGTGATCGAGGTCAAGGACCAGATGCCGGACGCGCTGAAGATCGGCTTCATCGGCGACCAGTCGGTGTTCGTCCGCGGCGCGATCACCGGCGTCGCGTTCGAGGGCGTGATCGCCGCGCTGCTCACCAGCATCATGATCCTCTTGTTCCTCGGCAGCTGGCGCTCGACCGTCATCATCGCGGTGTCGATCCCGCTGTCAGTGCTCGGCGCCATCATCATGCTGTCCCTGATCGGCGAGACGCTGAACATCATGACGCTCGGCGGCCTCGCGCTCGCGGTCGGCATCCTGGTCGACGACGCCACGGTGACGATCGAGAACATCAATTATCACCTCGAGCAGGGCAAACCCGTCGAGCAGTCGATCCTCGATGGCGCCAACCAGATCGTGACGCCGGCCTTCGTCTCCTTGCTCTGTATCTGCATCGTGTTCGTGCCGATGTTCTTCCTCACCGGCGTGGCGCGCTTCCTGTTCGTGCCGATGGCCGAAGCGGTGATGTTCGCGATGATCTGGTCGTTCATCCTGTCGCGCACCCTGGTGCCGACCATGGCGAACTATCTGCTGCAGGCGCATGTGCATCATGAGGGCGCGCCGCCGAAGTCGCGCAATCCTTTGGTCTGGTTCCAGCGCGGCTTCGAGGCGCGGTTCGAGCGCATCCGAAGCGGCTATCGTGGCCTGCTCGCGATGGCGCTCGGTCATCGCACGGTGTTCGTGAGCTGCTTTCTCGCAGTCGTCGCCGCGTCGTTCCTCTTGGTGCCGTTCCTCGGGCGCAACTTCTTCCCGTCGGTCGACGCCGGCAACATCCTGATGCATGTCCGCACCCAGGTCGGCACCCGCGTCGAGGAGACCGCCAACCAGCTCGCCGACATCCAGAAGGCGATCCGCAAGCTGGTGCCCGGCGAGATCGAGACCATGACCGACAACATCGGCATGCCGATCTCCGGCATCAACATGACCTACAACAACACCGGCGTGATCGGTCCGCAGGACGGCGACATCCAGATCCGCCTCAAGGAAGGCCACAAGCCGACCGAACAGCATGTCCGCGCACTGCGTGAGCAATTGCCGCGGCTGTTCCCGGGCACCAGCTTCGCGTTCCTGCCGGCCGACATCGTCAGCCAGATCCTGAACTTCGGCGCGCCGGCGCCGATCGACCTGCAGATCCGCGGCGCCAATCTCGAGGCCAACTTCGCCTATGCCAACAAGCTGCTGGCCGGGATCAAGCGCATCCCCGGCATCGCCGATGCGCGGATCCAGCAGTCGCCGAACAACCCGACCTTCAACATCGATGTCGACCGCACCCGCGCGCAATATGTCGGCCTGACCGAGCGCGACGTCACCAACTCGCTGGTGGTCAACCTCGCCGGCTCCTCGCAGGTGGCGCCGACCTATTATCTCAATCCCGATAACGGCGTGTCGTATTCGATCGTGATGCAGACGCCGCAATACCAGATCGACTCGCTGAGCGCGCTGCAGACCCTGCCGATCACCGCGACCGGCAACACCCAGGCACCGATCCTCGGCGGCATCGCCGACATCAAGCGCGCGACCTCGAGTGCGGTGGTGTCGCAATATGACATCCAGTCGCTGGTGCAGATCTACGCCACGACGCAAGGCCGGGATCTCGGCGGCGTCGCGACCGACGTGCGCAAGCTGATCGCCGACACTGCCAAGGAGGTGCCGAAGGGCTCGTCCGTGGTGCTGCTCGGCCAGGTGCAGACCATGAACTCGGCCTTCACCGGCCTCTTGTTCGGCCTGCTCGGCGCCGTCGTGCTGATCTACTTCCTGATCGTCGTGAACTTCCAGTCCTGGTCGGACCCGTTCGTGATCATCACGGCGCTGCCCGCTGCGCTCGCCGGCATTGTCTGGATGCTGTTCACGACGGAGACCACGCTGTCGGTTCCGGCGCTCACCGGCGCCATCATGTGCATGGGTGTGGCGACGGCCAACAGCGTGCTCGTGATCAGCTTCGCCCGCGAGCGCTATGAGGAACTCGGCGATCCCGTCGCGGCGGCCCTGGAAGCCGGCTTCGTCCGGTTCCGCCCGGTGCTGATGACCGCGCTTGCCATGATCATCGGCATGGCGCCGATGGCGCTGGGGCTGGGCGAGGGCGGCGAGCAGAACGCGCCGTTGGGCCGGGCCGTGATCGGCGGCCTGATCTTCGCCACCTTCGCGACGCTGATGTTTGTTCCCGTGGTATTCAGTATGGTACACAAGAAGCAAGGCGCCAAAGCCGCCGCCTCATCGGAGATTCCGCATGCCGCCCACTGAAAAGCGCCCCCCGGTCTCACGCCGGAAGCTGGGCATCTTCGGCGTGGTGGCCCTGGTAGGGGCGGGCCTGATCGTCGGCACCGGGATCCGCGCCCGCGAGGAACAGGACACGCGGCTGAAGGAATGGACCGACGACCAGGCCATTCCGACCGTCGCGGTGGCGCTGCCCAATGCCAAGGCGCTGAGCCCCACGATCGACCTGCCGGGCCGGCTCGAGGCCTATTCCCGCGCGCCGATCTATGCCCGGGTATCCGGCTATCTCAAGAACTGGGACGCCGACATCGGCGCCCGCGTCAAGGCCGGCCAGGTGATCGCCGAGATCGAGGCGCCCGACCTCGACCAGCAATTGCTGCAGGCGCGCGCCGATCTCGCCAGCGCCCAGGCCTCGGCCAAGCTCTCCGAGGCCACGCTGAACCGGCGCAAGACGCTGGTGGCCTCGAACTTCGTCTCCGCCCAGGAGATCGACGAGCGTACCGCCGACCTTTCCAACAAAAACGGCGCGGTCAAGGCCGGCCAGGCCAATGTCGAGCGGCTGGAAGCGCTCGCCGGATACAAGAAGATCACGGCGCCGTTCGACGGCGTGGTGACCTCGCGCGACACCGACGTCGGCGCGCTGATCAACGCCGGCGGCAACTCGGGCCCGGCGATGTTCACGATCTCGGACATCACCAAGCTGCGCGTCTATGTCAACGTGCCGCAGAACTACGTCCCGGCGATCAAGATCGGCGCCAAGGCGACGCTGGCACTGCCGGACTACCCGAACCGCACCTTCCAGGCGACGGTGGAAGCCTCCTCGCAGGCGGTCGATGTCGCCTCCGGCACGACGCGAATGCAGCTCGGGCTCGACAACTCCTCCGGCGAATTGATGCCGGGCAGCTATGCCAGCGTGAAGCTCAATTTGCAGCGCGAATCCACGCCGCTCAGCATTCCCGCCAGCGCGCTGATCTTCAACAGCAGCGGCCTGCGGGTCGCAACCGTCGGTCCTGACGACAAGGTGCTGTTCAAGACCGTGAAGATCGGCCGCGACCTCGGCAAGGAGATCGAGATCGCGACCGGCCTCGCGCCCGACGACCGCATCATCACCGCCCCGCCGGACGGACTCGCCGACGGCGACCATGTCCGCGTCACCGGTGCCGGCGCCAAGGGCAAGCCGACCACGGCATCCGAAAAGCAGGACGTGAAGGGTTAGGGGAGAAGCCGCCCCTTTACTTCGTCATGCCCGGGCTTGGCCCGGGCATCCACGTATTACTTTCTTTCACGAGGCAAAGACGTGGATGGCCGCGACAAGCCCGGCCATGACAGCGTCGGTAGGTCAGCCCACCCGCCATTCCAGCATGCCATCGCCGGCGGTGACGATGTCGCCGGTGGTACCGACCGGCGTGCGGTCCATGTCCTGCAGATAGGCCAGCGTCGCCGTGTCGCTCGCCGGGATGCGGCCGAGCGTGCGCCGGCCGTCCTCGGTGCGCAGCATGGTGACGCCATGCTCGACTTCGCCATTGGCGCGATAGATCACGGTGAAGGCCTCGATCTTGCCCTTTCCCGCAGCCTCGGCGGTGAAGTCGGGCACGTTGCGCCTGTTGCGGTCGGCCTCCGCCTGCACGGACGTGTCCTGCTTGAGCGCGACGTTCGGCGCCGCGCGCGACAGCACGAGGCCATGATGCTTGGTGACGAAGCCGCCCTGGCCATAGAGCAGGCCGAGCGTGCCGCCGCTTCGGAGCTTGCGCACCATCGCGCAGGCCGAGTGCGTCATGTAGGTGTTGAGCGGCGCGCCGAAGAACGTCAGACCACCCGTCACGGTCGGCTGCACGTCGGCACCGAGGCCGAGCGTCCGGCGCGCCATCTTGGGTACGCAGGGGAAGCAGCTATAGAGCTCGATCGCGTCGAACTTCTTGCCGTCGCCGCCGACGAGATCCATCACCGCCTTCAGCACCGCGGTCTGCGCGTGGCTTTCGACGAACTGATCGCGGATCAGATAGTCGCGCGGCTCTTCCGCCGAGGCGCCGCCGAGCGGATAGATCAGCTTGTCCTCCGGCACGCCGGCCGCGCGCGCCTTCGCGAGGCTGGTCAGGATCAGCGCGCCGCCCATGTTCACCGTCGGGTTCGCCACCATCAGCTTTGTATACGGCCAGGCGATCATCCGGTTGTCGGGCGTGGCCGTGGTGATCTCGTCGCCGGTGAACGTCTTCTTCAGCCACGAGTTCGGATTGTCGGCCGCGACGCGCGCATAGGTCGACCATAGCTCGCCCGATTCCTTCAGCGCGTCGCGCGGCGTCTGGCCCCAATGCGCCGATGTTGCGGATTCATAGAGCGGATAGACCGTGATCGGCCTGAACACGCCGAGGCTCACGGCCATCGGCTTCTGGAACGCGGCGCCGCGCTTCGGCTCCTCCACGTCGTGCGCGAACGGCGTCCACGGCAGCTCCACGCCGGCACGCTGCGCCTTGGTCGCCGTCGACTGCGCCTCCGCGCCACAGACCGCGGCGACGCTGCATTCGCCGCGCGCAATGCGTTGCGCAGCCTCGTGCAGATAGCGGATCGGACTCTCGCCGCCGACCGGGCCGTAATAGAGATGCGAAGGCTGAATGCCGAGCCGTGCGGCGAGCTGCTTCTCGGGATCGCGGTAGCGCCAGCTCAGGAAGTTGACGACGTCGAGCGACTGCACGTCGGACAGCAGCCTGGCGCCGCTGTCCGCCTCGGCGCGCTTCAGCGCCTCCTCAAGCAGCGTGAGCGGCTCGAGGCCGGCGGCGATGTCCTTCGGACGATCGACAATTTCGCCGACGCCGACGATGACGGGAATGCGGTCTTCGGGGATGCTGTTCGACATTCTTGTTGGTTCACTCTGCGGTCTTGGGCTCGATGGTTGTTATGGGCGTCATTGCGAGCGAAGCGAAGCAATCCATGTTCCGACACGGGGAAAGGTGGATTGCTTCGTCGCTTCGCTCCTCGCAATGACGGCGGGGAGGGATCGTCACTCCGCCACCAGCGCGTTCATGTGCTCGACAGCTTCGACGAACTCTTCCTTGAACTCCTGCACCACGGCGCCGGCGGATTTGACGCTGTCGATCAGGCCGACGCCTTGGCCGACGAAATAGCTGACGAGGTCGCGGGCCTTCTCGTTACCACCAGCTGCGGCGCGGTCGATCGCGTTGAAGGCGTCGCGGCTGATGATGCTTTGCAGCGGCATCGGCAGCGCGCCGGGGCTTTCCGGCGAGCGGTCCCAGGCATCGGTCCAGACCGAGCGGAGCTGCCGCGCCGGCTTGCCGGTGCGGCCCTTGGAGCGCACCGCGTCGCGCGAGGAGGCCGCGATCATCTTCTCGCGGAAGATCTCCGACGTCTCCGATTCCACCGTGGCCAGCCACACCGAGCCGGTCCAGGCGCCGGCCGCGCCCATCGCCATGCAGGCCGCCATCTGGCTGCCGGTCATGATGCCGCCGGCGGCGAGCACCGGCACGTCGCGGATCTTTTTGACCGCCTTGATCACCTCCGGCACCAGCACCATGGTCGAGACCTCGCCGCAATGGCCGCCGGCTTCGGTGCCCTGCGCGACCAGGATATCGACACCGGCCGCGACCTGGCGCAGCGCGTGCTCCTTGGAGCCGACCAACGCCGCCACCGGCACGCCGTGCTTGCGCCCCATCTCGATCATCGCCTTCGGCGGCACGCCGAGCGCATTCGCGATCAGCCGGATCGGATGCCGGAACGAGACTTCGAGCAGTTGCAGCGCGGTCTCGGCGTCGAACGGCTGCGGCTGGTTGTCGGCGACGTTGCGGCCGGTCAGCTCGATGTCGTATTTCTTCAAGAGATTGCGGGTGAAGTCGCGATGCTCCTGCGAGACCCGCGCCTCGAGGCTTTTCCAGGTGACGTTCTTCTCGCCGGCGGTCGAGATGTTTTCCGGGATCAGCACGTCGATGCCATAAGGCTTGCCGTCGACATGCGCGTCGATCCACTTCAACTCCTGCTCCAGCGTCTCCGGCGAATGCGCGGTCGCGCCGAGCACGCCGAAGCCGCCGGCGCGGCTGACCGCCGCCACCACGTCGCGGCAATGGCTGAAAGCGAGCAGGGGGAAGTCTATCCCCAGCATATCGCAGATCGGTGATTTCATGGACTGGTTCTCTCCCGGCGGCTGCTTCTTGTGCTTGTTGGCGTCAGCCGCTGCAACGCTATCGCATCACGGTCCGCGAAGCCAAGCGGGTTTCGGCCACGGCGATCTTGCGTGCAGGCGCTGCTCCGGCTGCATCCCTCGCAGCGCATTCCGCTGGATAGAAAATGCGATCCGCGGGGTGGGCAAAGCGCAGCCCGCGCACCATCTAGTGCGGACATGGGGATGGGCACGGCGCCGCCGCGCCACCTGGCAAGAACATGAATCGGGAGCCAACGACGTGAATGACATTCCTGCCTACGAGCCGCCGAAAGTCTGGACCTGGAACAAGGAGAGCGGTGGGCGCTTCGCCAGCATCAACCGGCCGATCGCCGGTCCCACCCACGACAAGGAACTGCCGGTCGGCCGCCATCCGCTGCAACTCTACTCGCTGGCGACGCCGAACGGCGTCAAGGTCACCGTGATGCTGGAAGAGCTGCTGGCGGCGGGTCACAAGGGCGCGGAATACGACGCCTGGCTGATCAAGATCGACGGCAACCAGTTCGGCAGCGGCTTCGTCGCGGTCAATCCGAACTCGAAGATTCCGGCGCTGATGGACCGCAGCGGAAAGGAGCCGATCAGGGTGTTCGAATCGGGCTCGATCCTGGTGTACCTCGCGGAAAAGTTCGGCGCGTTCCTGCCGACCGACGTCAAGACCCGCGCCGAAACCTTCTCCTGGCTGTTCTGGCAGATGGGCGCCGCGCCCTATCTCGGCGGCGGCTTCGGCCATTTCTACGCCTATGCGCCGACCAAGATCGAATACGCCATCGACCGCTTCGCGATGGAGGTGAAGCGCCAGCTCGACGTGCTCGACCGCCGGCTCGCCGACAACGAGTATCTCGCGGGCGATGTCTACACCATCGCCGACATGGCGGTGTGGCCCTGGTACGGCAGCCTCGCCAAGGGTCTGCTTTACGGCGGCGGCGAATTCCTCTCGGTGCAGGACTACAAGAACGTGCAGCGCTGGACCGATGCGATCGCGGCACGGCCCGCGGTGAAGCGCGGACGCATGGTCAACCGCACCTGGGGCGAGCCGTCGAGCCAGCTCCATGAGCGCCACGACGCCAGCGATTTCGAAACGAAGACGCAGGACAAGATCGGCGAGCCGGTGGCGTCGTGACGAAACGCGTCATGGCCGGGACAAGCCCGGCCATGACGAAATGACAGCTTTGCCAACCCGCCCTGCGATCACCCCAACAGATCGTCATACTCCGGATGCTTCTTCATGAAGCCCTGGATGAATTCGCATTTCACGACGAGCTTGATGCCCTGCGCGCGGACGGCGTCGAGCGTGGCGCGTGCGAGCTTGGAGCCGATCCCGCGGCCGCCAAGCTCCGGCGGCACCTCGGTGTGCACAAGCGTGATCGTGTCCGGCGTCTTTCGGTAGACCACGAAAGCGGTTGAGCCGTCGACGGCGAGCTCGAACCGGCTCTGCGCTTCGTTGTCGCGGAATGTTTCGCTCATTGTCTGATCCTCTATTTCTTTGTGCCCTCGGCCGCGGGAAACACCACGCGGTCGTCGGTGCGGCAGTAGCGGTCGGCGAACATGCGGCCGATCGGGTGGTAGCGCTCCATGTGGACGCGCATCGCCTCGCGGTCCCACAATTCGTCGCGGATGTGGAAATGGATGCCTTCGCCCATGATCAGCTGGCGGTCGCCATTGACGTCGATCAGCTTCCAGGTCTTGCACTCCATCGCGAACGGCGCCTGGGCGAGGCGAGGGACTGCGATCTTGCTTGAGGGCGCGAGCTTGAGGCCGAGATAATCGGGCTCGCCGATCTCGGGCGGGAAGTCGCCGGAGGTCTCATGCATCGCTTGCGCCAGGGGCTCGTCGGTCAGGTTGACCACGAATTCGCCGAGACGCTGGATGTTGACCAACGTGTCCTTCTCGCGGCCGTCGGGCCTGCGGTTGACCGCGAACATGCAGAGCGGCGGATCCTCGCAGAACACATTGAAGAACGAGAACGGCGCCGCATTGACCACGCCGTCCGCGCTCGTGCTCGTCACCCAGGCGATCGGCCGCGGCAGCACGAAGGAGGTCAGCACCTTGTAGCGTTCGCGCTGGGTGAGGTCGCTTGGGGAATATTCCATGGGATGTCCGGAAGTTCGTAGGGCGGGTTAGCGAAGGGTAACCCGCCGCGAGCGGACCGCAAAGCAAAAGGCGGGACACGCTCGCGCGAACCCGCCTTGCAGACTTGCTTGTTTGTTCCTTGGAGCGCTCTTCCCTTACCTCGCCCCGCCTGCGGGGAGAGGTCGGATCGCATCGTCAGATGTGATCCGGGTGAGGGGGATTCTCCGCGAGACTATCTCTCACCGTGCTTGCGGAGGCAGCCCCTCATCCCGGCCTTCTCCCCGCAAGAGCGGGGAGAAGGAGAAGAAGCGACTACGGCATGCTCAGTTCGTGGCGGCCGACCACCATCCAGTGCACCTCGTCCGGACCGTCGGCGAAGCGGAGATGGCGGACGTCCTGGTACATTTCGCCGAGCGGCGACCACTGCGAGATGCCGGTGGCGCCGTGCATCTGGATCGCCTGGTCGATCAGCTTGCAGGCGCGTTCGGGCACCATGGCCTTGACCATCGAGACCCAGACGCGGGCTTCCTTGTTGCCGAGCACGTCCATCGCCTTGGCCGCCTTCAGCACCATCAGCCGCATCGCTTCGATCTCGCAACGCGCCTGGGCGATGATCTGCATGTTGCCGCCGAGATGGGCGATCTTCTTGCCGAAGGCCTCGCGGGTCAGGCCACGCTGCACCATCATGTCGAGCGCCTTCTCGGCCTTGCCGATGGTGCGCATGCAGTGATGGATGCGGCCCGGTCCGAGGCGGACCTGCGAAATCTCGAAGCCGCGGCCTTCGCCGAGCAGCATGTTTTCCTTCGGCACCTTGCAATTGTTGAAGCGCAGATGCATGTGGCCGCGCGGCGCGTGGTCGTGGCCGAACACGTGCATGGGCCCGAGGATCTCGACGCCGGGGGTGTCGATCGGCACCAGGATCTGCGACTGTTGCTTGCTCGGCGCGGCGTCGGGATTGGTCTTCACCATCACGATCATGATCTTGCAGCGCGGATCGCCGGCGCCGGAGATGTAATACTTCTCGCCGTTGATCACCCACTCGTCGCCGACGAGCTTTGCGGTGGTCGAGATGTTCTTGGCGTCGGAGGAGGCGACGTTCGGCTCGGTCATCGCATAGGCCGAGCGGATCTCGCCATTGAGCAGCGGCTTCAGCCACTTCTCCTTCTGCGCCTTGGTGCCGACGCGCTCCAGCACCTCCATGTTGCCGGTGTCGGGCGCCGAGCAGTTCATGGTCTCGGAGGCCAGCGGGCTCTTCCCGAGCTCGGCGGCGATGTAGGCGTAGTCGAGGTTGTTGAGGCCTTCGCCGGTTTCTGCATCGGGCAGGAAGAAGTTCCAGAGGCCGACTTCCTTGGCCTTGTCCTTGGCCTTCTGCAGGATCGCGAGCTGCTCGTCCGTGAAGCTCCAGCGGTTGGTCTTCTTCTCGCCGGCGCGATAGAACTCGACCGACATCGGGTCGACCGTGTCGCGGATGAACTGCTTCACATGGTCGTAGAGCGGGCGGACCTTGTCCGACATGCGCAGGTCATTGAGCTCGTCGCCTGGACTGAGCGTGTAGTTCGTGGTGCGCGGCACATAGGCATGTTTCACTGTCTTTTCTCCCTCGCGAAGGCGCGTTTCGCGGCGGACAATAGACGCGTGCGACGCGAAGCGCGAGTACCGATTTTCCGATCACCGCTACCGCATCGCGGAATTTCGCGACGGCGTTTCAAACGTTGTTTGAACGCCGCCGCGTACAGCGTGAAAAGAGTCCGGCGGACGCCGGTTAGCTCATCCGATGCATCGCGCAGATCTTGTTGCCGTCGAGGTCGCGCAGATAGGCGAGATAGAGCTTCACGCCAGAACCTTCCCGTACGCCCGGCGGGTCCTCGCAAGGCTTGCCGCCATTGGCGACGCCGGCCGCGTGCCAGGCATGGACCTGCTCCGGCGAAGAGCAGGCAAAGCCGATCGTGCCGCCATTGGCATGCGTCGCCGGTTCGCCGTTGATCGGCTTGGACACCATGAAAATGCCGGCCTTGGTGAGGTACATGATGCGGTGACCGTCAACCCGGGCCGGCCGGACATCAAGCGTGCCAAGCAGCGCATCATAAAATGCCTTGGCCTTGTCGAGATCGTTGGTGCCAACCATCACGTGTGAAAACATCTGAAATATCCTCCCTGCTTGTTAAAAGCCGCCTCATTGCGTCCCTTGCGGCTCAAACGCTAGCAGCAGTTTTGCCGCGACGGAAGCGACGCTGCGTCGCGCGTTGTTCTATCCGTCGCTCTCCGGCCGTCATTCCACGCCGCGCAACTGCGCCGCGAGGGTGCGGATGTATGACTCAACCGCGCGCCACATATTCAGCGTCGTCCCGTTGAAGGCCGGGACCCATAACCACCGATGTCATTTGTGGTGCGATGCTGGTACGACGAGTCCCGTTCACAACATCCGCCGCGGCGTATGGGTCCCGGCCTTCGCCGTGACGACGGCGTTGATGCGGCAAGAGCCGGGCTAGAACGCCGTGTACCCGCCGTCGATCACAAAACAATCCGCCGTATGATAGGACGACGCCTTGCTCATGATGTAGACGGCGATGCCGCCGAAATCGCTCGGCTCGCCGAAGCGGCGCAGGGGGATGCGCGGCATCACATTGGCGACGAACTTGTCGTTGGCCATGATGCCGGCGGTCATGTCGCTCTTGATCCAGCCGGGCAGGATCGCGTTCGCTGTGACGCCGTGGCGCGCGAGCTCGACGCCGAGTGCGCGGCACAGCGCGTTCAGCGCCGCCTTGGTGCCGGCATAGTGCTCGTTGCGCGCGGTGCCGAACAGCGAGGCGAGGCTCGAGGTGGCGACCAGCCGGCCGAACTTGTCGCCGGCCTCGGCGCGGTCGGTCATGTGGCGTGCCGCAGCCTGGAATACGTGAAACACGCCGTCGAGATTGGTCGCGAACATCTTGCGCCATTCCTCCTGGGTGCGGTCGATGAAGGCTCTACGTCCGCCGCCGCCGATGCCGGCGTTGGCGAAGCAGCCGTCGACGCGGCCGAAGGTGTCCAGCGTCGCCTTCATCGCGGTCCTGACCGAGCCGGGATCGCTGACGTCGCAGAATTGCGTCGCGACCTTGCCGGGGCCGGCCTTCATCGAGGCCGCGGCGTTGGCGTTTTTTTCCGCGTTGCGGCCCCAGATCGAGACGTTGCAGCCGGCAGCGTTCAGCGCCTGCGCGATGCCGAGGCCGATGCCGCCATTGCCGCCGGTGATGACAGCGACGCGGCCGGTGAGATCGAAGATGCCACTCATTGGGGTTTCCATTTGGTTTGGTGCGCGCTAATCACGCGTTCACGGATGGGCTTGCCGCCGACCATGGACAAGCCCGGCACAAAAATCAAATATGGGTCGAAGCATCGACCTACCGCGGTACCCACCGCCGAAACAACGTGAAGAGGAAACCATGCAGTTCAAGCACGTCACGCTCGACTTCGACGGATCAGTCGCGATCCTGAGGCTCGACCACCAGGAAGTCATGAACGCGGTCTCGATCGACATGCTGGGCGGGCTTGCCGAGGCACTCGATGCGATCGACGACAAGCGCGACGAGGTGCGCTGCCTAGTGATTACGGGCGCGGGCCGTGCTTTCTGCACCGGCGCCAACCTGCAGGGCCGCAACCAGCAGAAGCCCGGCAAGAGCAATGCCGGCGCGGCGCTGGAAACCGCGTTCCATCCGTTCCTGCGTCGGTTGCGTAAGCTGCACTGTCCGATCGTGACGGCGGTGAACGGCCCGGCCGCCGGCGCCGGCATGAGCTTCGCCCTGATGGGCGACCTCATCCTGTGCGCGCGTTCGTCGTATTTCCTGCAGGCATTCCGCCGCATCGGCCTGGTGCCGGATTGCGGCTCGACCTGGCTGTTGCCGCGGCTGATCGGCAAGGCGCGCTCGGTCGAGCTGTCGCTGCTCGGCGAGCGGCTGCCGGCCGAGAAGGCGCTGGAGTGGGGTCTCGTCAACCGCGTCTATGACGACGCCGCGCTGATGGAAGAAACCATGAAGCTCGCGCACGATCTCGCCAACGGCCCGACGGTGGCGTTGTCGCTGATCCGCAAGCTCTATTGGGACAGCCCGGAAAATACCCTCGAGGATCAGCTCAATCTGGAATTCGAGTCGCAGCGCCTTGCCGGCAGCGCCGAGGATTTCAAGGAAGGTGTCACCGCATTCCTCGAGAAGCGGCCGGCGAAGTTCAAGGGCAAATGATCGAGACCGAACTCACCCGCTGCGTCGCCTCGTTTCATCCCGGCGCGACCGGCGTCACCGGCGCCGCAAAACTCTCCGGCGGCGCCAGCCAGGAGACCTGGTCGTTCGACATCGTGCACCCGAACGGCACTGTCGGCGCGATCCTGCGCCGCGCGCCGCCGGGCTACGGTGCCGCGCCGGGCCGCGCCGCCGGCCTCGATGCCGAGGCGACGCTGATGCAGCTCGCGCATGACGCGGGCCTGCCGTCGCCGAAGGTGATGCATGTCTTGAGGCCGGAGGACGGCCTTGGCCGCGGCTTCATCATGGCGCGGGTCGAAGGCGAGACCATCGCGCGGAAAATTTTGCGCGACGAGGGATTTGCCGGCGCGCGGCCGATTCTCGCCCGCCAGCTCGGCCGCGTCATCGCCGGCATCCATGGCCTGCCGAAGGCCAAGCTGCCGAAGCTGCGCAGCCTGACCGCGACCAGGGAGATCGAGGATCTCTCCCGCGAGTATCACAGCTTCAACTGGCCGCGGCCGGTGTTCGAATTGGCGCTGCGCTGGCTGCGCGATCACGATCCCGGTCCGTCGTCGGAGACGACGCTGGTGCATGGCGATTTCCGCCACGGTAATCTGATCATCGGTCCCGACGGGGTGCGCGCGGTGCTCGACTGGGAGCTCGCGCATACCGGCGATCCGATGGAGGATCTCGGATGGATCTGCGTCAACTCATGGCGCTTCGGCGAGATCGACAAGCCGGTCGGCGGTTTCGGCACGCGCGAAGATTTGTTCGCGGGCTATGAGGAAGCCGGCCGCAGGGCCGACCCCGAGCGCGTGATGTTCTGGGAAGTGATGGGCACGCTGCGCTGGGGCGTGATGTGTTGCGGCATGATGCAGCGCTTCCGAAGCGGCCCGGATCACTCGATGGAGCGCGCGATGATCGGGCGGCGCGCGTCGGAGACCGAGATCGATCTGCTGCGGTTGCTGGCGCCGCGCGCATGATCCCGGAACGTGGAGACCGGTCTTCGGAATCGATCATGCGCAAGAAAGAGAGCAAGTGACATGCAGGACGAACCGACACCCACCGAACTGATCAAGGCCGTCGCCGACTTCCTGCGCAGCGAGATCGCGCCCGCGATCAAGGGGCACCACGGCTTCAAGCTGCGCGTCGGCATCAACGCGCTCGACCTGGTGACGCGGCAGCTCGCGCTCGCCGAGGCCGGCGATGCGACCGAGGCCGCGCGGCTGAAGCAATTGCTGGGCACCGACGGGACGCTGATGGAGCTGAACCGCGTGCTGTCGGAGAAGATCGCAGGTGGCGAGGTCGATCTGAAAACGCCGGGGCTATCGGAGCATCTCTGGCAGACCACGATGGACAAGCTCGCCGTCGACCAGCCGAACTACGCGTCCTACAAGCGGGAGCTCGGAAAGTAGGATGGGTAGAGCGAAGCGAAACCCATCAGGACCACGCGCCAAGCCTCGATGGGTTTCGCTACGCTCTACCCATCCTACGTCGTCATGAGAGGATTGCCGTCATTCCGGGATGGTGCGTCAGCACCAGACCCGGAATGACGAGATTCCGGGTTCGATGCTTCGCATCGCCCCGGAATGACAGAAGGGACGTGCTACCGCCCCAGCCACTTCGGCGGGCGCTTCTCCGAAAACGCCTTCGGGCCCTCGATGTAATCCTGCGAGGCGGCCATCGCCTTCACCGCCGGATAGTCGCGCTGCTCGGCCAGTGCCTGCTCGAGCGAGACTTCGAGACCCTTCTGGATCGCCTGCTTGGAGGCGCGGATCGACATCGGCGAGTTCTTGGTGATGGTCTCGGCCCAGCGCTCGGCGGCTGCCAGCGCCTCGCCCTGCGGCACCACCTCGTTGACGAAGCCGAGTTCGAGGCCTTCCTTGGCGCTGACATGGCGGGCGGTCAGGATCATGCCCATGGCGCGTTTCAGCCCGATCTGGCGCGGCAGCCGGTGCAGGCCGCCGGCCAGCGCAGCGAGGCCGACGCGCGGCTCGGGCAGGGCGAAGGTCGCATTCTCGGAAGCGATGATCAGATCGCAGGCCAATGCGATCTCGAAGCCGCCGCCCATCGCGACGCCGTTGACTGCGGCGATGATCGGCTTGTCGCAGTCGAAGCGGGTGGTCAGGCCGGCGAAGCCGCCCTTGTCCCAGCCGCGCTTGCCTCCGGCAGCCTGCCATTTCAGGTCGTTGCCGGCGCAGAACGCCTTGTCGCCGGCGCCGGTGACGATCGCGACCCACTGCTCGGGATCGGCGGAGAACTCGTCGAACACCTTGTTGAGCTCGAAATGCGCGTCGATATGCAGCGCGTTGTAGACCTCGGGCCGCGACAGCGTCACGATGGTGATGGGACCCCTGCGCGTCACCTTGGAGAATTTCAGATCCATGTTTGCTCCCGTCGATTTTCTGCGGCGAAGAATATTGCTGATATCCTAGCGCCTGCGCGTCGTTCCGTGCCATCCAATTACGCAAGGCGACCGCGCGTGCAAGCCTCGCTCGCCTGCTTGACTTGGCGACAGGCTTCTCACCTTAATCGATCCGAACGCGGATGCGCGACAGCGTCTAGACGCAAAATCAGAATCAACAATATTTCCGGGAGAGACCGCCTTGGATTTCAACTTGCCGGCTGACCTGACAGCCTATCTCGCTGAGCTCGATCGCTTCATCGAACGCGAGATCAAGCCGCTGGAAGAGGCTGACGACAACATCCGCTTCTTCGACCATCGCCGTGAATGGGCGCGCACCGATTTCGACAAGGGCGGCCTGCCGCGCCATGAATGGGAGCTCTTGCTGCGCAAGGCCAAGAACCTGGCCGATGCCGCCGGCCATCTGCGCTTCGCGATCCCGAAGCGCTATGGCGGCAAGGACGGCTCCAACCTGTGGATGGCCGTGATCCGCGAACATTTTGCCTCAAAGGGTCTCGGTTTGCACAACGACCTGCAGAACGAACACTCGATCGTCGGCAATCTGCCGATCGTGACCATGCTCGACCGCTACGGAACCGACGAGCAGAAGGCGATGATCGACGGCTCGATCACCGGCAAGTACCGCATCACGTTCGGTCTGACCGAGCCCGAGCACGGCTCGGACGCCACCCATATGGAAACCAAAGCGGTTCAGGCCACGCGCGACAACGTCAAGGGCTGGATCATCAACGGCGAGAAGATGTGGACGACAGGCATGCATGTCGCCACCCACTGTGCGCTGTTTGCCCGCACCTCGGGCAATGACGGCGACGCGCGCGGCATCAGCTGCTTCCTGGTGCCGGCGAAATCGGCGGGGGTGAAGGTCGAAGAGTATATGTGGACCTTCAACATGCCGACCGACCATCCGCGGGTCAGCTTCACCGATGTGTTCGTGCCGGAGGATGCGCAGTTCGGCGAGGTCGGCCGCGGCCTGTCGCTGGCGCAATGCTTCGTGCACGAGAACCGCATCCGCCAGGCGGCGAGCTCGCTCGGCGCCGCGGTGTACTGCATCAATGAGAGCGTGAAATATGCTCGCGAGCGCAAGCCGTTCGGCAAGGCGCTGGCCGAGAACCAGGCGATCCAGTGGCCGCTGGTCGAGCTCGCGACCCAGGGCGAGATGCTGCGGCTGTTGATCCGCAAGACCGCCTGGGAGATGGATCAACTGACCCAGGCGCAGGTCGAGCACACGCTGTCCGACCGGGTCTCGATGTGCAATTTCTGGGCAAACCGTCTGTGCTGCGAAGCCGCCGACCGCGCGATGCAGGTGCATGGCGGCATGGGCTATTCGCGCCACAAGCCGTTCGAGCACATCTACCGCCATCACCGCCGCTATCGCATCACGGAAGGCAGCGAGGAGATCCAGAAGCGCAAGGTGGCGGGCTTCCTGTTCGGCTACATGGGAGCCGGCAAGCACTAACGCAGAGGAGGCGGCATGAGCATGGAAGGTGGATGCACCTGCAGAAACGTCCGCTACCGCCTGACCGGCAGGCCGCTGATCGTGCACGCCTGCCACTGCACCTGGTGCCAGTGCGAGACCGGCACCGTGCACGCGCTCAACGCGTTGTACGAGGCCGAGCGGGTCGAGCATATCGCGGCCGAGCCCGAGATCGTCGACACGCCCTCGGCGAGCGGCAAGGGACAGAAGATCGCGCGTTGCTCCATCTGCAAGGTCGCGGTGTGGAGCAACTATCCGGGCGCGGGACCGGCGGTACGCTTCGTCCGCGTCGGCACGCTGGATGATCCGAGCCAGTGCCCGCCGGATGCTCACATCTTCACCTCGTCGAAGCAGCCCTGGGTGACGTTCCCGCCGGGCGCGAAAGTGTTCGCCGAGTATTACGATCGGAAAGAGGTCTGGCCGAAAGAGGCGCAGGAGCGGTGGCGCGTCTTGCGGGAGAGGACGGGGAAGAAGTGAAGTGCGACACTCCCTCCACCGTCGTCCCTGCGAAAGCAGGGACCCATAACCACAGTCGGCTATTGGTTGAACGAGATGTGGCCCCAGCGTCGACAGACAATGAACAACGATGGTTATGGGTCCCGGCCTTCGCGGGACGACAGCGAGGGCTAATTCACCTGCCGGTCCTTGCCCGCCCAATACGGTTCACGCAGGCTCCGCCGCAAAATCTTGCCCGACGGGTTGCGCGGCAGCGCCGGGATGAAGTCGACCGATTTCGGTGTCTTGTAGCCGGCGATCCGCTCGCGCGTGAAGTTGATGATGTCGGCCGCGGTCGCAGTCTTTCCCGGCTTCATCACCACCACCGCCTTCACCGCCTCGCCCCATTTGTCGTCGGGGATGCCGATCACGGCGGCTTCCGCCACGTCCGGATGGTCGCACAGCGCGCTCTCGACCTCGGCCGGATAGATGTTCTCGCCGCCGGAGATGATCATGTCCTTGATGCGGTCGTGGATGTAGAGATAGCCGTCCTTGTCCATGTAGCCGGCGTCGCCGGTGCGCAGCCAGCCGTCGCTGTCGATGGTGCGCGCGGTGGCCTCGGGCAGATTCCAGTAGCCGGCCATGTTGGAGCCGGAGCGGGTGGCGATTTCGCCGACTTCGCCCGGCGGCAGCGGCTTGCCGTCCGGATCGAGAATCGCAAGCTCGATGCCGGGCAGCGCCTTGCCGGCGGAGCGCATGCGGTCGAGCCCTTCGATATGGTCTTCCGGCGGCAGCGCGACGATGGTGCCGGTGGTCTCGGTCATGCCGTACATCTGCACGAAGCCGCATTTGAAGACCTCGATGCACTCCTTCAGCAGCGCCGCCGGAATCGGTGAGGCGCCATAGAGCATGTATTTCAGGCGGGAGAAGTCGACCTGCCGCGCGCGCGGCTGCCGCACCACGAACTGCATCGCCGCCGGCACCATGAACAGCTTTGTGATGCCGGACTGCTCGAAGAAGTCGAGCACCTTGGTCGGGTCGAACTCGCGCGCGATTACACCGCGGGCGCCGTGATAGAGGCCCATCACGCCCCAGCCGGAGCCGCCGATGTGGAAGATCGGCATCGCGACCAGCGAGACGTCGTCGGTGGTCCAGCGGTTCCACTCCGGCTTCTCGGCCTCGTTGCCGCTTTGCACGAGGTTGAGGAAATTGGCGTGTGACAGCATCGCGCCTTTCGGCTTGCCCGTCGTGCCCGAGGTGTAGAGCTGGATCGCGATGTCCTTCGGCTCGATCGCAACGCGCGGGTCGTCGCCGCCCTGCGCATCGCGCCAGGCGACGAAGTCGGGCCATTCCGGCGCGCCGCCCTCGGTCGTGATGATGGTGCGAACGCTCGGCAGGTTGTCGCGGATGTTGCGCGCCTGCGTGATGAATTCGGGGCCGACGAACAGGACGGGGGCCTTGCAGTCGTCGACGATGAAGGCGACTTCGGGGCCTGCAAGGCGCCAGTTCACCGGCGCCATCACCACACCGGCCTTCATCGCGCCCATCAACAGCTCGAAATAGAAGTCACTGTTCTTGCCGAGATAGGCGATGCGCTCACCCTTCTCGACGCCCATCGCGATCAGCGCGTTGGCGACGCGGTTGGTCTTGATGTCGAACCCGGCGAAGCTGGTTTGCCGTCCCTCGAATTCATAGGCCAGCGCATCGCCGCGGCTCTTGGCGCGCTCGCGCACCATGTCGGCAAGATTGGTTAGTTTCTGCGCGTCGGACATGTTCCCCCGTGACGTCTTGTTTTGGTTGCACGGAGTGTGGCGGCATCGCGCGGGAAAAACAATACGGAGGAATTGGCCGCGCTGTTTCAACATCGTCGTCCCGGCGAAGGCCGGGACCCATAACCACGAATCTGTATGTGGCGCGACGCTGGGGCCACAACGAGCTCAACAACGCGCAGCGGTGGTTTGGGTCCCTGCTTTCGCAGGGACGACAGTAGTGATTGAGGAGCAAGCGCGGGCCTCAGCCCCGCGCCGCGCGATCCTTCTCGTTCTGCGCCTTGATCGACTCGCGCGCCTTGGTCCAGTCGTCGTCGCTCCAGTCGCGGAGCTGATAGAAATTGCCGCCCATCGCGAGCGCCTGCGCGCCGTCCATGGCGATGGTCTCGCCGTTGATCCAGTCGCAGCCGCCGGAGATCAGGAACACCGCGAGGTTCTGCAATTCCTCCATGGTGCCGACGCGGCCCATCGGGTTCATCGCCTTGGTGCGCGCACCGGCCTCGTCGCCGGGCTTGATGCGCTTGCTCATGCCCTCGGTCGGGATCTCGCCGGGCGCGATGGTGTTCAGGCGGATGCCGTGACGACCCCACTCGATGGCGAGCGACATGGTCATGGCGTGGATCGCCGACTTGCTCATCGCCGATGGCACCACGTAAGGCGAGCCGTTGCGCACCCAGGTCACGGTGATCGACACCACGTTGCCGCGATGCCCTCCGGCGATCCAGCGCCGGCCCACCGCGTGCGTCACGTAGAAGGTGCCGTGCATCACGATGTTGGCGACCGCATCGAAGCCGCGCGGCGACAATTCTTCCGAGCGCGAGATGAAATTGCCGGCGGCGTTGTTGATCAGATCGGTCAGCGGGCCGCTGGTGGTCCAGATCGCCTCGATCATCTCGTCGACCGCCATGGCGTTGCGGATATCGACGCCGTGGCTGACCACGCGCCCGCCATACTCGGCCATCAGCTCGGTCGCGGTTTCGTCGCAGACGCTCTTGCGGCGGCCGCAGATATGCACCTCTGCCCCGAGCTGCAGGAACCGCGAGGCCATGGACTTGCCGAGGCCGGTGCCACCACCGGTTACCAGTATGCGCCGCCCGGCAAGAAGCTGATCAGAGAACATCGTTTCCTCCACGGGGGTTGTCAGTTAATTGGTCGATTGACTAAAAGCGGACAACGGCCTTTCTGTAAAGCGCCAACAAGGAACAGCGGAGGAGATTTCAATGGAAGATCGCGTTTCGATATCGATTTCGGACGGTATCGCCGATGTCCGCCTGGTGCGGGCGGACAAGATGAACGCGCTCGACGCCGCGATGTTCGAGGCATTGGTGGCCGCAACCGACCGGCTTTCCAGGGAAAAAGCCGTTCGGGTGGTGGTGCTGTCCGGCGAGGGCCGGGCGTTCTGCGCCGGGCTCGACATGGGCCGTTTCGCCGCCATGAAGGATGGCGGTAACGGAGTACCGGGCGGCGAGAAGCGCGATCTCACCGTCCGCACCCACGGCAAGGCCAATTTCCCGCAGCAGGCGGTCTGGGGCTGGCGCCAGCTTCCGGTGCCGGTGATCGCAGCGGTCCACGGTGTCGCGTTCGGCGGCGGCTTCCAGCTCGCGCTCGGCGCCGACATGCGCTTCCTCTCGCAGGATGCACGGATGTCGATCATGGAAATCAAATGGGGTCTTGTGCCCGACATGGCGGGCACGCCGATTCTGGCGAGCCTCGTGCGCGACGACATCCTGCGCGAGCTCACCTATACCGGTCGCATCTTCTCGGCGCAGGAGGCCCAAAGTTACGGCCTTGCCACCCGCGTCTGCGACGACCCGCGCGCCGCGGCGCTCGAAGTCGCGCGCGAGATCGCCGGCAAGAGCCCGGATGCGATCCGTGCCGCCAAGCGCATGCTCAACAATCTGTCGGTCGACCCGGCGGCCGCGCTGCTCGCGGAATCGGTCGAGCAGCAGAACTTGCTCGGCAACCCGAACCAGACCGAATCCGTGCGCGCCAATCTGGAGAAGCGCGCGCCAAGGTTTGTGGATGCGGGGTAACGACCGCAGTCATTCCGCAGCGGTGCGCAGCATCGAACCATGGTGCGCAATTGCGCACCGGAGAATCTCGAGATTCCGCGTTCGCGCTCTGCGCGCCCCGGAATGACATTTAACCCGACGAAAGATCGGACAACGACAATGGAAACGTCCCAGCCCTTCCTCGGCATCGTCAGCGGCGGTCGCCGGCGCGATCACGCTGCAGTGGCCGAGCGCGCCGACCGTATTGCCAGCGGCCTCAGCGGGCTCGGCGTCAAGCCGGGCGACAGCGTCTGCATGCTGATGCGCAACGACATCGCCTTCATCGAGGCTGCCTATGCCGCGATGCGGCTCGGCGCCTATGGCGTGCCGATCAACTGGCACTTCAAGCCGGAGGAGATCAACTATGTGCTGACGGATTCCGGCACGCGCGTCCTGATCGGTCATGCCGACATGCTGCATCCGCTGCGCGGCGCGATCCCGCCCGGCGTCATCGTGCTCAGCGTGCCGACGCCACCGGAAATCCTCGCCAACTACAAGATCAATCCCGATCATCTGGCGACACCGGATTTCGCGATCGATTTCGAAGCCTGGCTGGCGCAGTTCCCGCGCTATGACGGCCCGGTGGTGCCGCAGCCGCAGAACATGATCTACACCTCGGGCACCACAGGCCATCCCAAGGGCGTGCGCCGCTTCGCGCCGACGCCGGAGCAGACCGCCAATGCGGAAGCAATGCGCGCGATGATCTACGGCCTGAAGCCCGGTGCACGCGCGATCCTGCCCGGACCGCTCTACCATTCCGCGCCGAATTCCTTCGGCTTGCGCTCGGGCAAGCTCGGCGGCGCGCTGGTGCTCATGCCGCGCTTCGACGCGGAGGAGTTTCTGCAGTTGATCGCGCGCGAGCGGATCGACACCATCTTCATGGTGCCGACGATGTTCATCCGCCTGATGAAGCTGCCCGAGGAGGTGCGCCGCAAGTACGACATGTCATCGCTGCGTCACATCATCCATGCCGCCGCGCCCTGTCCGCCCGACGTCAAGCGCGCCATGATCGAATGGTGGGGGCCGGTGATCTATGAATTCTATGGCTCGACCGAGTCAGGCGCGGTGACCTTCGCCAATTCCGAGGACGCGCTGAAGAAGCCCGGCACGGTCGGAAAGATCTCGCCCGGTGCCGAGCTGCGCTTCATCGGCGACGACGGCAAGGAGGTGCCGCAGGGCCAGATCGGCGAGATCTATTCGCGGATCAAGGGCAATCCCGATTTCACCTATCACAATAAGGCCGAGAAGCGCGCCGAGATCGACCGGCAGGGATTCATCACCTCGGGCGACGTCGGCTATATCGATGCCGACGGCTACGTCTTCATCTGCGATCGCAAGCGCGACATGGTGATCTCGGGCGGCGTCAACATCTATCCGGCCGAGATCGAGGCGGTGCTGCATGCCGTCCCCGGCGTGCACGACTGCGCGGTGTTCGGCATTCCCGATGCCGAGTTCGGCGAGGCGCTGATGGCGGTGGTCGAGCCGCAGCCCGGCGTCGCGCTCGACATCGCCTCCGTCCGCGCCCAGCTGAAGACCACGCTCGCCGATTACAAGGTGCCCAAGCACATCGAGATCCAGACCAGCCTGCCGCGCGAGGATTCCGGAAAAATCTTCAAGCGCCGGCTGCGCGATCCGTATTGGGAGCGAGCGGGGCGGAGGATCTAGCGCCACAAAACTCGCCGTCGTCCCGGGCAAGCCAACGGGTCGGCGCGAAGCGCCGCCCGATGACAGGCTCCGCGCGACCCGGGACCCATAACCACCAATCTCCGTGTTGCGCGCTGCAGTAGCCCCAGCTTGCTTCGACCGCAGCCGCCGGTGGTTATGGGTCGGCTTTCGCCGGGACGGCGTTGGTGAGTGTGCACCGCCACCAAGTTCATCTTGCGCTGCGGCAAAAAAAGCGCACACTCGGGAGGAGCCGGGCAGCCTCCGGAGTAGCCGAGCCATGTCTCCCCAGGTAATGCCTCCCCAGACCATGCCGTCCGAGACCGAAATCCGCGCCAAGCGTGCCGCAGAGGCCAGCCTTCTGGAAGCGACTGCGCAGGAGGAGGATGCGCGGCTCCGGAACGACATCCGCCTTTTGGGGCGCGTCCTCGGCGACACCGTGCGCGACCAGGAAGGGGCCGATGTATTCGACCTGGTCGAGCGCATCCGCCAGACCTCGGTTCGCTTCCATCGCGACGAGGACAAGCTGGCGCGACGGGAACTGGAGAGCATCCTCGACGGCATGTCGATTGCCGAGACGCTGCAGATCGTCCGCGCCTTCAGCTATTTCTCCCATCTCGCCAACATCGCCGAGGACCAGAACAACATCCGCCAGATGCGCAGCCGCGGGCCGAGCGGGGCGCCGCGGCCGAGCACGCTGGAACAGACGCTGGTGCATGCCCGCCAGGCCGGCATCAGCCCGGCCGATTTGCGCAGCTTCTTCCGGAGCGCGCTCGTCAGCCCGGTATTAACCGCGCATCCGACCGAGGTCCGCCGCAAGAGCACGATGGATCGCGAGATGGAGATCGCGGATCTGCTCGACCGCCGCGAGCGGCTGCAGATGACGCCGGACGAAAGCGAGGCCAGCGACGAGCAGCTTCGCCGCGCCGTGGTGACGCTGTGGCACACCAATCTGCTGCGCCGGACCAAATTGACCGTCCTCGACGAGGTCGCCAACGGCCTGTCGTTCTACGACTACACCTTCCTGCAGGAGGTGCCGCGGCTGCATTGCGCGCTGGAGGATCGCCTGAACAAGGAGGGTGGCGAGGCCGGCGAACTCGCTTCCTTCCTCAGGATGGGAAGCTGGATCGGCGGCGATCGCGACGGCAATCCCTTCGTCACCGCGGAGGTGATGCGCGGCACGCTGCGCCTGCAGTCGAGCCAGGCGCTCAACTTCTACCTCGAGGAGCTGCATGCGCTTGGCGCCGAATTGTCGCTGGCGGCGCATCTCGCCGACGTCTCGGACGAGCTGCGGAGCCTCGCCGGGCGTTCGCCCGACACCTCACCGCATCGCAGCGGCGAGCCGTATCGTCTGGCCGTATCGGGCATCTATGCGAGACTTGCGGCGACAGCCTCCCGGCTCGAGGTCGAGACCACGCGGCCGCCGGTCGGCAAGGCCGAGCCCTATGCGCGCGCCAGGGAATTCCAGGCCGATCTCGACGTGCTCAACCGCTCGCTGATTGCGAACAATTCCAGCGTGATCGCGCGCGGCCGGCTGCGGCTGTTGCGGCGGGCGGTGGATTGCTTCGGCTTCCATCTGGCGCGACTCGACATCCGCCAGAACTCGGCGGTGCACGAGCGCACCATCGCCGAACTGTTCGACACCGCCAATCCGGGGATGTCCTATCTGGCGCTCGGCGAGGACGCCCGCGTCAGCCTGCTGCTGGGCGAGCTGCGCAATGCACGGCCGATGGCCTCGCCCTTCGTGAAATATTCCGAGGAGACCCAGAGCGAGCTCGCCGTGTTCCGAGCCGCGGCCGAGGCGCATGCCAGGTTCGGGCCGGAGGTGATCTCCCAATGCATCATCTCGATGTGCCAGGGCATGTCCGACATGCTCGAGGTCGCGGTGCTGCTGAAGGAGGTCGGGCTCGTCAATCCGTCCGGCCGCAGCGCCGTCAACATCGTGCCGCTGTTCGAAACCATCGAGGATCTGCAGGCCTCCAGCGGCATCATGGACCGCATGCTGGTGCTGCACGATTATCGCAAGCTGGTCGACAGTCTCGGTAGCGTGCAGGAGGTGATGCTCGGCTATTCCGACAGCAACAAGGATGGCGGCTTCGTCACCTCGGGTTGGGAGCTCTACAAGGCAGAGATCGGCCTCGTCGAGGTGTTCGAGCGCCACGGCGTGCGGCTGCGCCTGTTCCACGGCCGCGGCGGTTCGGTCGGCCGCGGCGGCGGCCCGAGCTATGACGCGATCATCGCGCAGCCCGGCGGCGCCGTGAACGGCCAGATCCGCATCACGGAGCAGGGCGAGATCATCTCGTCGAAATATTCCAATGCCGAGGTCGGCCGCAGCAATCTGGAGATCCTCGCGGCTGCAACGCTGGAAACCAGCCTGCTGCAGCCTCGGCAGAGCGCGCCGCGCCCCGAATATCTCAAGGCGATGGAGGAGATTTCCGCGCTCGCCTTCAAGGCCTATCGCGGCCTTGTCTATGAGACCGAAGGCTTCGCCGATTATTTCTGGGGCTCGACCGTCATCAACGAGATCGCGACGCTGAACATCGGCAGCCGCCCGGCCTCGCGCAAGAAGACCCGCGAGATCGAGGACCTGCGCGCCATTCCGTGGGTGTTCTCCTGGGCGCAATGCCGGCTGATGCTGCCGGGATGGTATGGTTTCGGCAGCGCGGTCGAGAGCTGGATATCAGAGCATCCGGAGCAGGGCATGGCGTTCCTGCAGGAGCTCTATCGGGAATGGCCGTTCTTCCGCACGCTGCTCTCCAACATGGATATGGTGCTGGCGAAGAGCTCGATCGCGATCGCCTCGCGCTATGCCGAGCTGGTGCCTGACGTCGCGTTGCGCGAGAAGATTTTCGGCCAGATCCGCCGCGAATGGCACCTGTCGATCGAGACGCTGCTCGACATCATGGGGCATGACCGGCTCCTGCAGGGCAACCCGCTGCTGGAGCGCGGCATCCGCAACCGCTTCCCGTACATGGATCCGCTCAATCACGTGCAGGTCGAGCTGTTGAAGGAGTATCGCGCGCAGAACCCGGACGAGCAGGTGCTGCGCGGGATTCAGATCACGATCAACGGGATCTCGGCGGGGTTGCGGAATAGCGGCTAGCCACAGTGTCGTCCCGGCGAACGCCGGGACCCATAACCACGACCGGAGTGTCGTGAACGATGTGGGCCCCAGCTTTCTTCAACAACCAACTACAGTGGTAATGGGTCCCGGCCTTCGCCGGGACTACGGTTAGATCAACAGTTGTGCGCGCCCTTCGTCTCGACATAGACCGCGTAGAGCGACTGGCTTGCCGTCATGAACAGGCGGTTGCGCTTCTTGCCGCCGAAGGTGAGGTTGGCGCAGGTCTCCGGCAGCAGGATCTGGCCGATCCGCTGGCCGTCGGGCGCAAACACTTGCACGCCGTCGTAGCCCGGTCCGACCCAGCCGGCGCCGACCCAGATATTGCCGTCGACGTCGACACGCAGGCCGTCCGGGAAGCCTGACTTGCCGTCCAGCGTCATGTCGATCAGCGTGCGCGGGTTGGAGAGCTTGTCGCCGTTGAGGTCGTACTGCCAGACGATGTTCTTGGCATTCGGATAGTGCGTGATGCCGGTGTCGCAGACATAGACCTTCTTGTAGTCGTGGCTGAAGGCGATGCCGTTCGGCTTGAACGGCTCGTCGGCAACCTTGGTGATCTGACCGGTCGCGGCATCGATGCGATACACGGCTTCCTTCTGGTAGGGCTGCTTCGATCCCGTGTTGGCCAGTTGGCCCTCATAGATCGAGATCGCGCCATAGCCGGGATCGGTGAACCAGATCGACTTGTCGTTGGGATGCACGACCATGTCGTTCGGCCCGTTGAGCTGCCTGCCATTGGCCTGCTCCGCCAAGGGCGTGACGGTTCCGTCGTGCTCGTAGCGCACCAGCCGGGTGCGCTCGGCGGTGATCTGGCGACCCTCGAAATCGAAGGTCGAGCCGTTGGCCTCGTTCGACGGCTTGTGGAATTGCTCGGAGATGTGGCCGTCATCGTCGAGATAGCGCAACTGGCGGTTGGCCGGGATATCGCTCCAGACCAGATACTGGCCCTGCGCGTTCCAGGCCGGGCCCTCCGCCCACAGGCAGCCGGTGTAGAGCCGCTTGATCGCGGTGTTGCCGACCTTGGCCTTGAAGCGCTTGTCGTCGATCACGACGACGTCTGGATCGGGATAGCGCTGCGGCTCCGCGTTGGGGCCGAAGTCGCGCGCTGCGGCATCGGATGCGGCCATCGCGGTTGCAGCAAGCGCGGTTGCGCCGCGCAAGATTGTCCGACGGTCGAACGCCTTCGCACCGTCGCCCTCGTGTTTCTGAATGTTGCTTGGATTTGTCACGAAAGTCCTCCCAGGCTTTTTTGTTATCGGGAGGACGATCATACCCCCGCAATTCTGGCACAATGCGGGCACGCCATGATGAAACAACCAAAGAGTGTGTCGCCCCCGCCTAGCGCGCGATTGCGCGCGGAGTTCGCCGAGGCGACGATTTCATAAAACTGTCAGATCGGATCGGAGGATCAGATCAAGTTCAGATCGGATCCCAGGTGAAGACGTCGGCCGAGCGGTCGAGCTTGGCGAACGATCCCTTCAGCGCCGGCATGCCGTGTTCGGCAATGGTCTCGGGCGTCCAGCCTTCGCCGCGATGAACCGAGCGCACCGGACGATGCTGGCCGAACAGGAAGATTTCGTTCATGCGCACGCCGAAGATCTGTCCGGTGACGTCCTTGGCCGCGTCCGAGAGCAGATAGGCGCAGACCGGCGCGATCTTCTCCGGGCCCATCTGCTTGATCTTCTCGACGCGCGCCTTCTCGGCGTCGGTCTCGGTCGGGATGGTGCCGATCATGCGGGTCCAGGCGAACGGCGACACGCAGTTCGAGCGCACGTTGAAGCGGCCCATGTCGAGCGCAATCGATTTCGACAGGCCGACGATGCCGAGCTTGGCGGCGGCGTAGTTGGCCTGGCCGTAATTGCCGATCAGGCCGGAGGTCGAGGTGAAGTGCACGAAGGAGCCCGACTCCTGCTCGCGATAGATCCGCGCCGCGGCGTGGCTGACATAGAACGAGCCCATCAGATGCACCTTGATGACGGCCTCGAACGCTTCCACGCTCATCTTGTGGAAGATCATGTCGCGCAGGATGCCGGCATTGTTGACGACGCCGTCGAGCCGGCCGAAATGATCGGTCGCGGTCTTCACGATCTTGCTGGCGGGAATGGCTTCCGCCACCGACTCGAAATTGGCGACCGCGGTGCCGCCGCGCTTCTTGATCTCCTCGACCACCTCCTCGGCGGGCGCGGCACTCGTGCCGGCGCCATCGGCGGCGCCGCCGGGATCGTTGACCACGACCTTGGCGCCTTCCGCCGCGCAGAGCAGCGCGATTTCGCGGCCGATGCCGCGCCCCGCGCCGGTGACGATGATGACTTTATCCTGCAGTGATTTTGCCATGTCGGTTCTCCTGGTTTGCTCTCCGTCATTCCGGGATGGTGCGAAGCACCAGACCCGGAATCTCGAGGTTCCGGGTTCGCGCTTCGCGCGCCCCGGAACGACGGAGTTGTTACTTCTCGTTCGTAAAGATGATCGTGCCACTTGCGGCGAACATGCCGCCGACGCCGTGGCAGACCGAGATCTTTGCGTTCGGCACCTGCGCCGGCGCGATACCGCGCATCTGCCGCACGCTCTCCTGCAGCGCGTACATGCCGTACATGCCGGAGTGCATGTAGCTGAGGCCGCCGCCATTGGTGTTGAGCGGCAGCTTGCCGCCGGGGCGGGTGTTGCCGTCGGCGATGAACTTGCCGGTCTCCTCATACGGCATGAAGCCGAGGTCGCCGAGGCCGTAGAGCGGCAGATGCGCGAATGCATCGTAGATCATCAGATGATCGACGTCCTTGTGGGTGATGCCGGCCTCCTTGAAGGCCAGCGGCCCTGCCACTTTGAAGGCGCGCGATGAGTCGAACGTCTTCATCTGGCTGACCATCGGCGTTTCCACGCTCTCGCCGGTGCCGAGGATGTAGACCGGCTTGTTCGGGAAATCCTTGGCGCGGTCGGCCGAGGTGAGGATCAGCGCGCCGCCGCCGTCGGTGACGAGGCAGCATTGCAGCAGCCGGAACGGATAGGCGATCATCCGCGAGTTCAGGACGTCGGCGACGGTGATCGGGTCCTTCATGGTCGCGCGCGGGTTCTTCCCCGCCCATTCGCGCTGCACCACCGCGACCATCGCGAGCTGCTCATGCGTGATGCCGTGGGTCTTCATGAACCGCAGCACGGGAATCGGAAACATGCTCGGCGGCCCGTAGACGCCGAACGGCGCCTCGAACTGGCCGTTGAGGCTGTCGGCCGGCGTGAAGCGCGGCTGCTTGCCGATCATCGACTTGCCGCTTTCGGCATGCGTGATCAGAACGGTCTTGCACAGGCCGGCCTCGATCGCCGCAGCGGCGTGGCGAACATGCAGCATGAAGGAGCAGCCGCCGACCGAGGTGCCGTCGACCCAGGTCGGCGTGATGCCGAGATAGTGCGCCATCTGCTGCGGGGTCTCGACCGCAGTAGCGAAGCCGTCGATGTCGCACAGCTTCAGGCCGGCGTCCGCGATCGCATTCAGCGCCGCGTCCGCGTGCAGCTGGATCTGCGACATGTTCGGGATGACGCCGAGTTCGGTGGTTTCGGCCGCACCGACGACGGCAACCTGGTTCCTGCGCATCACATTACCCCTTTGCCGGACGGAACAAGGGAAGCGTGATCTTGTCGTCGAGCGCCTCGAAGGCGACTTCGAGCCGCATGTCGAGCTCGAGCGCTTCCGGCGTCTGCGGACAATCGATGATGTTGCTCATCATGCGCGGGCCTTCGTCGAGCTCGACCACGGCGATCGCGTAAGGCGGCGTGAAGCCGGGCGCGGCCGGACGGTGGTTGATGACGTAGCTGTAGAGCTTGCCCTTGCCGCTGGCCTTGAAGATCGAGACCTTGCGCGAGGCGCAGGAGGGGCAGAACGGCCGCGGCGGAAAGTAGACATTGGCGCAGGCATCGCAGCGCTGCAGGCGCAGCTCGCCAGCCTTGGTGCCATCCCAGAAATGCTGGGTCTCCGGTGTCGGCTTTGGTTTCGCGCGCGCGGGCTCGGCCATGTCTGATGTCTCCTCCCGAAATCGTTACAGTCTTGATGCGACATTGAACCAAGGCCCGTCAACGGTCCATCCATGCTGCGCGCAGCGGCCTGTGTCCCGCGCATGCCGCATATTCCGCCCCTCGCACAATTGCTAAGGCCGCGATGCTTGTGTCGCTCCGATCCGGCGCGTAGAAGGGCCGCGTCCAAGATACGCCCAAGACACGTTCAAGATAGCCGGGAGGAACATATCATGCTGAGGATCATCGGCGCGGCACTCGCTGCCAGCCTCGCATTCGCCACGCAGGCGATGGCCGCCGACGCACCGTCGGAGATCAAGATCGGCACGCTCTACGCATCCTCGGGGCGCTACGCCTCGATCTCGATGCCGGTCTACAGCTCGCTGAAATTGTGGGTCGAGCAGAAGAACGCCGAGGGCGGCGTCTTCGTGAAGGCGTTCGACAAGAAGATCCCGATCAAGCTCGTCTCCTATGACGACCAGAGCAACACCGCGACCGCCTCGACGCTTTATAATCAGCTCGTCACCCAGGATAAGGTCGATCTCCTGGTCGCCGATTCCGGATCGGTGCTGACGGCGCCCGCGGTTGCGATCGCGCGCGATCACAAGATGTTCCTGTTCGACCAGACCGGCACCGGCGCGAGCTTCTTCTCCAAGGACAATCCCTACATCGCGCTGATGGCCGATCCGGTGTCGACGGTGTGGCCCAAGCCGGTCGCCGACTTCATCAGCCATGACGGCCCTGGCCTCGGCATCAGGAAGGTCGCGATCCTCTATTCGACCAACGAGTTCACCGGCACCCAGGCCAACGCGTTCCGCAAGTTCGTCAAGGAGTCCGGCGCGCCGATCGAGATCGTCTATGACCAGGGCGTTCCGACCGAGACCACCAACTACAACGTCATCATCAACAACATCAGCAACGCCAATCCCGACGCGGTGATCCATTTCGGCTATGCGCCGAACGACATCGCCTTCCTGCGCAACGTCCAGGACGTCGGCACCAAGTTCAAGATGCTGTTCGCGATCTATGCCGGCCTCGAGACCGAGTTGCTCGAGAAGAACGTCGGCGCCAAGGGTCTCGAGCACATCTGGACCTATGTGCCGCCGTCCGAATTGGACTATCCCGTCAATTTCGGGATGAACATGAAGGATTTCCGCGCCGCCTGGACCAAAAAGTACAACGACGGCAAGATGGAGTTCGGCTTCAACGCGGTGGCCGGCTACACCACGGCGCTGGTGATCGAGAAGACGCTGTCGGTAGCGACCAGCCTCGACCAGATGGAACTGCGCCGCGCGGTGTTCTCGCTCAGCGGCCAGCTCAAGACGCTGGACGGCACCTTCGCGCTGGATGAGACCGGCGGCCAGATCGGCGAACTCACGCCGCTCGGCCAGCTCACGGTCGACGAGCACGATCACATCAAGTTCGTCTCGATCTATCCGCACGAGACCGCCACCGGCAAGCCGATCTACCCGGCGCCGTGATGCAGGTGGGTGCGGCAGGCGTAACCGTCGGCGGCGAGCGGTAGCATGACCTATGCGCTCGTTGCCGGCGTGCTGTTCGGGCTGTATTTCAGCCTGGTTGGCATCGGTCTCAATCTCGTGTTCGGCGTCATGCGCATCGTCAACCTTGCGCATGGCGACATCCTGATGCTCGGCGCCTTCATCGCGCTCGGCGTGGTCGGCCTCGCCGGCATCGACCCGCTGTTCGCGGTGCCGCTGGCCTTCGTGGTCTTCGTGCTGGTGGGCGTGCTGCTATACTGGGTGCTGGTGCCGCGGCTGCAGGGCTCGGCCAATCCGGAAATGCTGTCGATCATCCTGTTCTTCGGCCTGTCGCAGGTGATCGAGGCCGTCACCACGATCTTCGCCGGCACCAGCGAGCGCTCGATCCAGAGCCGGCTGCTCGGCACCGTGTTCACGACCATCAAGGTGAAATGGTTCGGCGGCAAGGCGGGCGGCGCAGGGCCGATCCAGATCTTCGGCCAGGGCTTTCCCGCGCCGTGGGTGATCGCGGCCATCACCAGTCTGATCGCGATCGCGCTGGTCTACCTCTATCTCTACCACACAAGGCTCGGTACCCTGACCCGCGCGGTGATGTCACGGCGCGACGAGGCCTTGGCGACCGGCATCGACGTCGATCGCGTCTCGGCGGCGGCGTTCGGCATCGGGCTCGGCATCGCGGCGGTCGCCGGCGTGTTCGCGCCCTTCATGTTCGGCTCGGTGACGCCGGCGTTCGGCGCCGACGCGACCGTGACGTCGTTTGCGATCGTCGTGCTGGGTTCGCTCGGCAATCCGCTCGGCACCGCGCTCGGCGGTGTCGTCTACGGTCTCTGCTACATGCTGGTGCAGACCTATCTCAGTTCCTGGGCCGACTTGCTGCCCTATGTGTTGTTGATCGTGATCCTGTTGTTGCGTCCGAGCGGTCTGCTCGGAAGGCGGGTGCGCGTTGCATAACGCCTCGAAACACCTGCTGTTCATCCTGGCGCCGCTGGTGGTGGCGTTCGCACTGCTGCCCGGCGTGTATCAAAACCATCTGCTGCTGTTCAACTTCGTGATCTTCCTGATCCTCGCGCAAGGCGTGAACATCATCTATGGCTTCACCGGCTATCTGCCGTTCGGCTATGTCGGCTTCTTCGGCGCCGGCGCCTATGGCTTCGCAATCATGGTGATGCATCTGCATACACCGGCGCCGCTGGCGGTGCTGGTCGGCGGCGTCGTGGCGGTTGCGCTCGGCCTGTTGCTGACACCGCTGCTGCGGCTGTCGGGTGCGTATTTCGCGATCGCCAATCTCGCGGCCTCGCTCGCGGTGCTGCACTTCGTCGCCAACCCGGCGCTGGAGGGGATCACCAAGGGTCCCTACGGCGTGTCGCTCACCGGCACGTTCAACCCGACCCATGCGTACTATGCCGCGGTCGTCGTGATGGCGCTGACGGTCGGTGCGGTGGTCTATCTGAAGAACTCGCCGTTCGGGCTGGCGCTGCAGGCCGTGCGCGAGGATGCGGTGTCGGCCTCGATGGCCGGCGTCAATATCGTGAAGATGCGGGTGATTGCCTGGCTCGCCTCGGCGCTGGCCGCCGGCCTCGCCGGCGGCATCTATGCCTGGTACGTCTCGGTGTTCTATCCGGACAACGTGTTCTCCGGCGAGTTCAGCATCTTCGCGATCGTGTTCGCGCTGTTCGGCGGCGTTGCCACCATCACCGGACCGATCGTCGGCGTGCTGATTCTCTACGGCATCTACAATCTGATCGGCTTCACCACGCCGCAATATTTCCAGCTGATCTATGGTCTCCTGATCATGGGCCTGGTGCTGTTCCTGCCCTCTGGACTGGTGTCGCTGGCAACCCGCAGGGGGTGGCATGTCCCCTGAGAAAACCCCGATCCTCAAGGTCTCGAAGCTGGTGAAGCGCTTTGGCGGCTTCCACGCGCTCGATGGCCTCAGCTTCCACGTCGTGCCCGGCGAGATCCTCGGGCTGGTCGGCCCGAACGGCTCCGGCAAGACCACGGCGATCAATGTGATCTCCGGTCTCTATGCGCCAGACGGCGGCGAGGTCGTGTTCGACAGCGTGTCCGCCGGCGGCGTCGCCTCGCACAAGCTCGTTCACCGCGGCATCAACCGCACCTTCCAGGTACCGAAGCCGTTCCTGTCGCTCACGGTACGCGAGAACATCCAGGTGGCGCTGGCCTATGGCGGCGCGACCGGTGCGCCGTCGATTGCCGAACTGCTCGAGGATTTCAGGCTGAAGGAGGTCGCCGACCGTCCGGCCGCCGATCTCAACAGCGCGCAGCAGAAGATGCTCGATCTGACCCGTGCGCTCGCCACGCGGCCGCGGCTGCTGCTGCTCGACGAACTCGCGGCCGGCCTCAACCCGGCGGAGCTCGACTGGATCGCCGGCCGCATCAAGGCCTTGGCCGCAACCGGCATGGCGATCATCGTGGTCGAGCATCTGATGGGCTTCATCGAGCAGATCACCGACCGCGTCATCGTGCTCAATGCGGGCAAGGAGATCTTCGAGGGCACGCTGGCGACCGCGGTACGCGAGCCGCAGGTGATCGAGGTATTTTTGGGAGGCGAGCATGCCCACTGATGCGGTGTCGCTTCTGGACACGAGGGGCGTCGATGCCGGCTACGGCACCATGCAGGTGCTGTGGGGCGTCGATCTCGACGTCCGCCCCGGCGAGACCGTGCTGCTGCTCGGCGCCAACGGCGCGGGCAAGACCACGTTCCTGAAGTCGCTGGTCGGCCTGATCGAGGCCCGCAGCGGCCACATCAAGCTCGGCAGCGAGGACATCACCAGGATGCGCTCGTCGGACCGCATGAAGCGCGGCATGACCTACATGTCGGAGCTTGCGGTGTTTCCCGACCTGTCGATCGAGGAAAATATCCGCGTCGGCGCGCAGGCGCTGGGCCATGCCAATCCGGGGGCGCGGGTCGACGAACTGTACGGCCTGTTCCCGGTGCTGCGCGACAAGCGCCGCGATCCCGCGTCCAGCCTGTCCGGCGGTCAGCGAAAGATGCTCGGCATCGCCAAGGCGCTGTCGGCCGAGCCGAAGCTGCTGGTGATGGATGAGCCCTCGGCCGGGCTGTCGCCGCTGTTCGTCAAGGAGGTGCTGCGCGCCTTGTCGAGCCTGCAGGGCCGCGGACTGGCACTCTTGATCGCGGAGCAAAATATCGGTTTTCTCGAGATTGCCACCCGCGTATTCGTGCTGGAAGGCGGGCGGATCCGCTTCTCCGGCACGGTTGCCGAGATGAGCGGCAATGAAGAGCTGCACCGCGCCTATTTCGGGCTGAAGTGATGCGAGGTGAGGCGCCGGCGGGCTGGAAATCGGCCTCGGTTCGCGCGACAATCAACTGCAAGCCATGAAGTGCAAGCCGTGAAGTGAAAGCCATGCCCAAGAATCCGACACTCGCCTCCCTGGCCGCCGATCTCGCCGGCGGCGCGACCTCTGCCCGCAAGCTCGTCGAGCAGTGCATCGCCAAAATCGCTGATCCCTCAGGCGAGGGCCAACGCACCTTCATCCATGTCGACCGCGACGCCGCGCTGGAGGCCGCCGACGCCATGGACCGGCTGCGCAAGGCCAATACCGCGCCGTCGCCATTTGCCGGCATTCCGGTTTCGATCAAGGACCTGTTCGACATCAAGGGGCAGGTGACGCGGGCGGGCTCGCGCGCGCTGGAGGATTCCGCGCCGGCGGATGCCGATGCACCTGTCGTGGCGCGGCTCAAGCGCGCCGGCTTCATCGTGATCGGCCGCACCAACATGACCGAGTTCGCCTATTCCGGCATCGGCATCAATCCGCATTACGGCACGCCGAAGAGCGCCTGGAACCGGAGCGCCGGCCACGTGCCGGGCGGCTCGTCCTCGGGGGCGGCGGTCTCGATCGCGGACGGCATGGCGTTCGGCGCGCTCGGTACCGATACCGGCGGCTCCTGCCGGATTCCCGCCGCCTTCAACGGCATCGTCGGCTACAAGCCGACGCAACGCCGGATTCCGCTCGATGGCGGCGTGCCGCTGTCGTTCACGCTCGACAGCTACGGCCCGCTGGCCAATTCGGTGGCCTGCTGCGCCGCGCTCGACGCGGTGCTGGCGGATCAGCCGGTGACGCCGGTCTCGCCGCGCCCGGTGAAAGGCATGCGGCTCGCGGTGCCGACCACGGTCGCTCTCGACGACCTCGACGAGGCCGTCGCGAAAACCTTCGAGCGCGCGCTCGCGGCGTTGTCGCGCGCAGGCGCCTTGATCGAGCGGATCGAGGTGCCCGAATTGCTCGATGTCGGCGTCATGAACGCCAAGGGCGGCTTTGCCGCCGCCGAAAGCTATGCCTGGCATCGCTTCCTGCTGGCCAGCAAGGGCGACATCTACGATCCGCGCGTCGCCGTGCGCATCCAGCGCGGCGAGGGCTTTCCGGCCGCCGACTACATCGATCTGCTCAACGCACGCCGCTCCTTCATCGCCCGTACCGAGAAGCGGATCGCGCCCTATGATGCGATGGTGCTGCCGACCACGGCGAACCTGCCGCCTACGATCGCCAGCCTCGCCGACGACAAGGCGTTCGCCACCGAGAATTTGCGCGCGTTGCGCAATTGCACGCTGATCAATGTGCTCGACGGCTGCGCGATCTCGCTGCCCGCGCATCACGAGGGCGAGGCGCCGGTCGGCCTGATGCTCGCCGCCGCGGGCGGTTCGGATCGGCGCATTTTCGAGCTCGCTGCCGGAATGGAGACCGTGATCCGTGTTTGATCTCACCTTCAATGTCGGCGACAAGGGCGTCGCCACTCCGCTCACACTGGAAATCAGGCAGGCCGTGATCGCCGGCTGGACCGGCCGCGATCCGGTGGCGCGCGACAAGCACATCGCCGAGCTCGAGGCGCTCGGCATCGCGCGGCCCGCGACCACGCCGATCTACTACCGCTGCTCGGCGCGCCGGCTCACCTTCGCCGATGCCATCGAAGTCTGCGGCGAGGACTCGAGCGGCGAGGTCGAGTTCGTGCTGATCGGCTGGCAGGGCCGCATCTTCGTCGGCTGCGGCTCCGACCACACCGACCGCAAGGTCGAGAGCTACAGCGTCACGGTGTCGAAGCAGATGTGCGACAAGCCGATGGCATCGGAGCTGTGGGAACTCGAGGACGTGATCGGCCACTGGGACCAGCTGGTGCTGCGTTCCTGGGCCGTGATCGGCGGCCAGCGCGTGCTCTACCAGGAAGGCACGCTCGATCACATGCTGCCGGTGAAGGACCTGATCGCGCGCGGCTTCGACCAGGGTGCGCTGCCCGACGGCTGCGCCATGTTCGGCGGCACCTTCGCGGCCAAGGGCGGCATCCGCCCGGCCAGCCGGTTCGAGTTCGAGCTGGAAGACCCGGTGCTGAAGCGGAAGATCAGCCACGGCTACGATGTGGTGACGCTGCCGGTGAGGGGCTGATTGCTCGCCGCGTTGTTGTTGTGAGGGAGATGACCGACGCTTTCTCCACGTGCGTCGTCCCGGCGAAAGCCGGGACCCATAACCACAGAGTGTTGTGGTTGGCACGCTGTGGCCCCACCGATCTCAACAACTGACGACGGTGGCTATGGGTCCCGGCTTTCGCCGGGACGACACCGTAATTGTGGTGACGTTCTCTGCATCTTTCGATCGGAAATCGGGTGGCGCGGGCCGCAATCAGGGGCCAGATTCCGTCCCATGACAGCAACAGCCAAAACCATTACCCGCCCATCCACCGGCATCCCGGCGCGCGTCGACGGGCTCGACTGGGACCAGATCAAGACCGACCTCGACGATCAGGGATGCGCCGTCCTCAACGGCCTGCTGACGCCTGAGGAATGCGATGCCATCGCCGCGCTGTATCCCGACGACAGCCAGTTCCGCAGCCGGATCGTGATGGGCCGTCACGGCTTCGGCCGCGGCGAGTACAAGTATTTCTCCTATCCGCTGCCGGACCTGATCGCGGAGCTGCGGCCGGCGCTCTATACGCGGCTGACCGCGGCAGCCAATCGTTGGAACGAGACGATGGGGATCGATATCCGATATCCTGCGTCGCATGCGGCGTTCCTGAAGCGCTGCCATGACGCCGAACAGACGCGGCCGACGCCGCTGCTGCTGCAATATGGCGAGGGCGACTACAACTGCCTGCACCAGGATCTCTATGGCGAGCATGTGTTCCCGATCCAGGTCGCGATCCTGCTGTCGCAGCCCGGGCGCGATTTTACGGGTGGCGAATTCGTGCTGACCGAGCAGCGGCCGCGGATGCAGTCGCGGCCCGAGGTGGTGCCGCTCACCAAGGGCGATGCGGTGGCCTTTGCCGTGCATCATCGCCCGGTGCAGGGGACGCGCGGACCGTATCGTGTCAATCTGCGCCACGGCGTCAGCAGGATTCGCTCCGGCCATCGCCACACCGTTGGTGTGATCTTCCACGACGCGAAGTGAGTGCGAGAGAGGCGTGGCCACCGATCTGTTCGAGACCATTGGCGATGCCCGGCCATCGCGCGAGACGATCGCGGATGGCGCGGTGCTGTTGCGCGGCTTTGTCCGGCCGTTCGAGGCCGAGCTGATCCCGGCCTTGCGTGCCATCGTCAAGCAGGCGCCGTTCCGGCATCTGATCACGCCGGGCGGCCACCGCATGTCGGTCGCGATGACCAATTGCGGCAGCGTCGGCTGGGTCTCCGATCCCAGCGGCTATCGCTATGATCCGATCGATCCCGTCTCGGGACAACCCTGGCCTGAAATGCCGGAGGTGTTGCGCAGGCTCGCCGCCGACGCCGCTGATGAAGCCGGCTTCAACGGCTTCGCGCCTGAGGCCTGCCTGATCAATCGCTACGTCCCCGGCGCAAAACTGTCGCTGCATCAGGACAAGGACGAGCTCGACTACCGCGCACCGATCGTGTCGATCTCGCTCGGGCTGCCGGCGATCTTCCTGTTCGGCGGCCTGCAGCGCAGCGACACGCCGCGCCGCTATCGACTCGAACATGGCGACGTTGCGGTGTGGGGCGGCTCGTCACGGCTATTTTATCACGGCGTGGCACCGCTCGCAGATGGCGAGCACAGCGTGCTCGGCCGCCAGCGCATCAATTTGACCTTCCGCAAGGTGCGCTGAACCGCCGGGTGGTCTAGACTTGGCGGATGACCACCAAGGCCGACCGCGCCGTCAACCGCACCGGCGTCTATCTCGCCGTGCTGCAGCTCGTCTTCACGCTGGGCTGGACCACTTATCTGATCTATCTGCCGAAGCTGTGCGCCGATGTCGGCATCGCGCCGTCGACCGTGATCCTGATCCTGATGATGGATCAAGGCATCTTCACCGTCACCGACACGGCGATGGGCATCGCCGCCGACAGGATCTCGAGCCTGGTCGGCCGCCTTGGCTTGTTTGTCGGTATCCTTGCCGCGATCTCCTGCGCCGCCTTCGTCGCATTGCCTTACGTCGCCGGCACCGGGCCGGGTGCAAAGGTCTGGCTGATCGTGCTGATCGTGATCTGGGCCGTGACGTCGTCGGCCTTGCGGGCGCCGCCGCTGACGCTGCTCGGCAAGTATCGCGCGCAACCCTCGGTGCCGTTCCTCGCGGCGCTGGCGATGCTGGGTTATGGCATCGCGGGCGCGGTCTCGCCCTATCTTGGCGTCGTGCTGCGCAACCAGGATGCACGGCTGCCGTTCGTGCTGTCAGGCGCGGTGCTGCTACTGACCGCGCTCGCCTTCTCAGGCGTCGAGCGCCGCATCGCGGCAGAGGCGCAGCCGGCGCGGCTGGCGCCCCCGGCGAAGCGGCTCGGGGCGGTGCCGATGTTCCTGATCGGATCGATAGTGCTGCTGTCGCTCGGCTACCAGCTGCACTTCAACATCAACAGCGCGCCGTTCTATTTGCGCTTTGCCAAGGCGGACGAGCTGCAATGGCTGATGCCGGTATTCTGGATCGGCTTCAACATCGCGATGTTTCCGGCAAGCATCGTCGTCAAGCATCGCGGCGGCCTGATCGTGATGGGCGCGGCGGGACTGCTCGGTGCCTTTGCGATCATCGCCGCCGAGATCGCCGGCAGTCTCAACGTCCTGATCGTGGCGCAATTCATGGCGGGGGCCGCTTGGGGCTGCATGCTGATGAGCGCGGTGTCCGCGGCGCTCGCGATCGGGGAGACCGGCGCGGAAGGCAAGGTCACCGGCCTCGTGTTCTCGGCGCTGGCGCTTGCGACCTTTGCGCGGATGGCGGCGGTCGCGGGCGGCCTGCAGAAGATGCCGGACTATGCGCCGCTGGTGCATTGGGCGCCGGTCGCCTGCTGGTCGGTCGCCGGCGCCGGCCTGCTCGTGATCGCCGCGTCACGGCTGCAACACGGGGTGAAGAGCGCTTAGCGTCGTCATTCCCGTGGCGCGAAACGAACCCGGAATCTCGAGATTCCGGGTTCGATGCTGCGCATCGCCCCGGAATGACGAGCGTTTGGCTTAGTTATTCCGCGCCGGATGGATGAACGCCCAGGGCGAGACTTCCGAATCCGTCGGCACTTCCACCGAGATCACGTAAGGCCCGCCGTCGGCCAGCGCCTTCTCCAGCACGGGGCGGAAGTGATCCGGCGAGGTGACCCGCGCGGCGCCGACGCCGAAGGATTCTGCAAGCTTCACGAAATCCGGATTCACCAGGTCGGAGGCGACGACGCGGCCGTCGAAGCGCTCGCGCTGGTCGCGGCGGACATTGCCATAGGCGTTGTTGTTGAACACCAGCGTCACCACGGCGATCTTGAACTGCACGGCGGTGGCAAGCTCCTGCACGCCGAACATGAAGCCGCCGTCGCCAGTGATCGCGACCACCGGCTTGTCCGGATTGGCGACCTTGGCGCCAAGCGCGGTCGGGAAACCCGAGCCGAGCGTGCCCTGATAGCCCGAGGTGACGAAGGTCCGCGGCTCGTAGATCGGAAAGCCGTACCAGGAGGCGAAACCGACCTGCGACAGCTCGTCGGTGACAATGGCGTTCGCCGGCAGCACCTCGCGCAGGATCTTCAGATAGGCCATCTGCGGCTGGATGCGCTGGATCTCCTGCTCGGTCGCGGCCGTCGCCTCGCGGATCGCGGCGCGGCGGCCGGAGGTCCTGCGGTAGCCCACCTTGCGCACAGCGGCGGCGAGATCGGCGGTGCCGGCCTTGGCGTCCGCGATCACGCCGGCATCGGCCGGCCAGCGCCGCAGCTCGACCGGATCGATGTCGATGCGCACGCATTTCAGTCCGGCGGGCTGGTAGGGCCAGCGCGACATCGTCGGCAGCTCGAGGCGCGTGCCGATGCCGATCATCAGGTCGGTCTTCGGCCAGAGCTTGTAGGCCGAAGCCATGGTGAGCCCGAGTTCATGCGCGTTGGAGACGATGCCGCGGCCGCTGCGGAAGGCGACGACAGGCGCGTCGATCATCTCGGCCAATTCGAGGATCTCCTCGCGCGCCTCGATGGCGCCGCTGCCGACGAAGATCATTGGCGCCTTGCTGCCGGCGATCAGGTCGGCGGCGGCCTTGATGCGGTCCGCATCGGGCTGCGGCGCCGGCAACGGATCGAACGGCTTGACGGCTGCGACCTGGGTGCGCTGGGTGAACACGTCCCACGGCATCTCCAGCGAGGCCGGGCCGCGCCGGCCCGACAGCATCTCCTGGAACGCGCGCGACACCAGCGCGGGGGCGTTATCAGGGTATTCGATCCGGTCGGCCCATTTCACGAAGGTGCGCAGCGTCGCGAGCTGGTCCGGCATCTCGTGCAGATGGCCGCGGCCCTTGCCGAGGAACTGCGTCGGCACCTGACCGGTCAGGCACAGCACCGGCTCGTTGCAGCCGAATGCGGTGAGCAGCGCCGCCGAGGCGTTGAGCACGCCCGGGCCGGGCACCACGCTGAACACGCCGGGCTTGCCGCTGGAGCGCGCATAGCCGAACGCCATGTAGCCGCAGGCCTGCTCATGCCGGGCGCCGATCACCTTGAGCTGGGCCTGGTGGAAGGCATCGAACAGGCCATAGATCTGCGCGCCGGGCAGGCCGAACACGGTGTCGACGCCGTGGGCGACGAGGCCGTTGACGATCGCTTCGCCGCCGGATGTTGAGGTCATGGCACTGTCCACTTTGCTGGTGAGGTTAGGTGGCTTCGTCGACGACGCTGTTGCGCAGGATGCCGACGCCTTCGGCCTCGACCTCGACGACATCGCCGGGCTTCAGATAGCGCGGCGGATCGAACCGCGCACCTGCACCGGTCGGGGTGCCCGTGACGATGATGTCGCCGGGAACCAGCGTCGTGAAGGTCGAGATGTAGTTGATGAGGTAGCGGAAGCCGAAGATCAAGCGCGAGGTGCGGTCGTCCTGGCGGGTCTCGCCGTTCACCCGCGTGGTCAGACGGATATCGGCGATCTGCGCTTCACCGGTGTAGGGCACGATCCACGGGCCGAGGCTGCCGGTGGAATCGAAGTTCTTGCCCTGGGTGACGTTGAACTTGGCGTGCCGCACCCAGTCGCGGATGGTGCCTTCATTGCAGAGCGTGACCGCGGCGATGTGATCGAGCGCGGCGCTCTCCGCAATGTCCCGGCCGGCCTTGCCGATCACCAGGACCAGCTCGCCCTCATAGTCGAGCTGCGGCGAGATGCGCGGCCGCACCACCGGCGTGTTGTGGCCGACGAAGGAGCGCGGCACCCGCAGGAACATGCTCGGGTATTTCGGCGCGTCCGAGCCGTCCTTGTATTCGGCATTGCGGTCCGGGTAGTTGACGCCGATGCAGATGATCTTTTCCGGCGCCGGGATCGGCGGTTGCCAGTCGACTGCGTCGAGCGCATGGTCGGGCGCGCGCCTGGCGGCATCCTCCACGAGCCTGCTCAGCGCGCCGGCGGCGATAGCCTCGCGCAGCGTCGGATAGTCCTTGGCGAAGCGCGACGAGAGGTCGACGATGCCGGTGTCGGTGACGACGCCATAGCTGGTGGCGCCGTTGAAGGAATAGGTGGCGAGGCGAGGAGAGGGCATTAGTAGTCCCATAATTGGTGTCGTCCCTGCGAAAGCAGGGACGACGTGAGGAGGAAGGCGCGCACTAGTCCGCGACCAGCACGTCGGCGACGAAGCGCGGCTCGCGCACCGCTTGGCCGGCGAAGGTCGAGCCTTCCTCGAACCAGGAGCGCGGCGCCGGCGCGCCCCACAGCGTCTGGCGGCGCGGATCGCGCAGCGACCAGCGCAGCGGCTCATGGTCGTGATCGCCGGTGAAATAATCGCTGGTGTAGAGCTCGATGCGGTGGCCGTCGGGATCGCGGATGTACAGGAAGAAGGCGTTGGAGATGCCGTGCCGGCCAGGGCCGCGCTCGATGTTCTTGAGGTAGCCGGAGGAGGCCATCACGTCGCAGAGATGCACGATGTTCATCGCGGTCGGTACCCAATAGGCGATGTGGTGCAGGCGCGGGCCGCGGCCGTTGGTGATGGCGAAGTCGTGGACATTGCCCTTGCGGTGCATCCAGGCGGCTGCGATGCGGCCGTTGTCGCCGTCCTCCTCGGCATATTCGGTGAGGCGGAAGCCGAGCCGGGCGTAGAAATCGACGGTGTCCTGCACCTCGGCGGCGAACACGTTGAAATGGTCGAGCCGCTGCGGATGGCAGCCCTTGTAGAGATCGTAGCGCCGCAAGAAATGGGGGCGCTTCTCCATCGTAGCGTAAAGCTCGATCTGGAAGCCGAACGGATCGGTGAATTGCAGGGTGCGGCCCTGGAACGGCTGGTCGACGAAAGCGTAGGCGATGCCGTTCTCGGAGAAGAAGGCGGCGGCCTTGTCGAGGTCGCCGTCGTTGCCGACCTTGAAGCCAAGCCGGTTGCAGGCCGCCTTCGGCGCCTTGCGCAGCACCACCGAGTGATGCTGGTGCTCCTCGCTGGCGCGCAGATACACCGACTTGTCGTCGCGGTTCTCGATGTGGAGGCCGACCGTCTTCTCGTAGAAGGCGGCGCTCTTGTCGAGATTCGTGACGTCGAGCACGGCATGGCTGCAGCGGATGATGTTGAACGGCGGATCGAAAACGTGCGTTGGAACGGGCATCGGTGTTTCCCCTCAATTCTATCGTCATTCCGGGGCTCGCGAAGCGAGAACCCGGATTCTCGAGGTTCCGGGTTCGATGCTGCGCATCGCCCCGGAACGACGGCTGGCTAAATTCCCAGTTTCTGAATCTTGTGCGTCCCGCGGGCGAGCGAGACGTGCTTGGTTTCCATGTAGAAGTCGAACGAGTAGTCGCCGCCGTCGCGGCCGATGCCTGACGACTTCATGCCGCCGAACGGGGTCGGCAGATGGCGGACGTTCTCCGAATTGAGCCAGATCATGCCGGCTTCCAGCGCATCCGCCACGCGTAGCGCGCGGCCCATGTCGCCGGTCCAGACATAGCCGGTCAGGCCGTACTGCACGCCGTTGGCGATCTCGATGGCGTCAGCTTCGTCCTTGAACGGGATCACGGTCAGGAACGGGCCGAACACCTCCTCCTGCGCGACGCGCATTTTTGCGTTCGCGCCGGTCACCAGCGTCGGCTGCACATAGTGGCCGCCGCCAGGACCGTCATGCGGCTTGCCGCCGACCGTGATCGTGGCGCCGTCCTTCTTGGCGACGTCGAAATAGCTGCACACCTTGGCGAGATGCCGCTCATGGATCAGCGGCCCGATCTCGGTGGCGGGATCGAGGGGGTGGCCAACCTTGAGCGCCTTTACGCGTTGGGTCAGCTTCTCGATGAACTTGCCGGCGACGCTCTCCTGAACCAGCAGCCGGCTCGACGACGTGCAGCGCTCGCCATTGAGCGAGTAGATCATGAACACGACGGCATCGAGTGCGCGATCGAGATCGGCATCATCGAATACGATCACCGGGTTCTTGCCGCCGAGCTCGAAATGCACCCGCTTCAAGGTCGGCGCGCCCTGCGCCATGATCGCTGAGCCCGTCGCGCTCTCGCCGACGAAGCCGATCGCCTTGATGGCGGGGTGCTCGGTCAGCGCCTTGCCGGCCTCTTCGCCGAAACCATGCACGGTGTTGAGCACGCCGTCGGGGATGCCGGCCTGTTTTGCGAGTTTGACCAGCAGATCGGCGGTGACGGGCGACCATTCCGCCGGCTTGTGCACCACGGTGCAGCCGGCCGCGAGCGCCGGCGCGATCTTCCAGGTCGAGAGCATGAACGGCGTATTCCACGGCGTGATCACGCCGACCGGGCCGATCGGCACGCGGGTCGAGATGTTCCAGTGCTCGTCCGAAGGCGTGTTGAGACCGTCGCGGGCCTCGCCGCATTTGTCGGCGAAGAAGCGGAAATTCTCCGCGGCGCGGATCGCGGCCTTGGCCATGAAGCGGTGCGCCTGGCCGGTGTCGATGCATTCGAGCACGGCGATGTCGTCGGCGCGCGCCTCGATCGCATCGGCGACGCGATGCAGCAGCTTGCGGCGCTGCGCCGCCGGCATGTCGCGCCAGGCCTTGAAGGCCTTGGACGCCGCGGTTGCGGCACGGTCGATATCCTCGGCATTGCCGCGTGCGACCGTCGCCAGCACCGTGCCGTCAATCGGCGATCTCGTCTCGAAGGTCTGGCCGGAGGCCGCCGGCACGATCTTGCCGTCGATCACATGGCCGATGCCTTCGGCTTTCAAGCTTGCAAGCAGCGGGCCGGCGCGATCGCGGTTGGCCTGGAACACGTCGGCTGGCGATTTCGCTGTCGCTTTATCCATTGACCGTCTCCACCTTCAGTGCGTCGTGGATGTTGTTGCGTTTCCAGCTAGTTTCCTTGTCGTTGATCTGCATGTCGAACGACAACGCGAATTTACTGTTGGCGAAGACCGGATCGAGATGAGCCGATAGCGCCTTGAAGATGTACTCGCCGGCCTTCTTGCGGGTGGCGAGATCGCGGCCTTCGCCGAGCCGCAGCACCATGTCGAGGAAACCGTAATTCTTGCGGCCGTCGGCGATCGCGTAGTGCTCGCATCTGACGGCACGGACGCGGATGCCGCCGAGCGGGAAGATGCCGGTCTCGACCGCGGCCTTGCGGACCAGTTCGACCGTCGCGCCCATGTCGACCAGATCGTCGAGATTGGCAGAGTATTCAAGCGTGAAATGCGGCATGCAGCGCTCCTGCTGAAGGCGTCAGGCGAAGTAGCAGCTTACGGAACCATACGGTCCGTAGTCGGCCTGGATGGTGTCGCCCTTGCGGGTCTCGATCGGACGGATGAAGGAGCCCGCCAGCACGACCTGGCCGGCTTCCAACGCCAGCCCGTTCGGCGCGATCTTGTTGGCGAGCCACGCCACCGCGGTCGCGGGATGATTCAACACGCCGGCGGCCAGGCCGGTTTCCTCGAGCTGGCCATTTCGGAAGCACAGCGCGCCGATCCAGCGCAGGTCGGCGTCCAGCGGGCGGATCGGCCGGCCGCCGAGCACGATGCCGGCATTGGCGGCGTTGTCGGCGATGGTGTCGAAGATCTTGCGGGTCGCCTTGGTCTCGGGATCGACGCGCTCGACCCTGGTATCCAGGATCTCCAGCGCCGGTACCACGAAATCGGTCGCGTTCAGCACATCGAACAGTGTGCAGTTCGGCCCGGTCAGGCGATGCTTCATCACGAAGGCAAGCTCGGCCTCGACGCGGGTGGCGATGAAGCGGTCGGTCGGGACCAGGCCGCCATCGGCGAAGAACATGTCGTCGAGCAGGATTCCGGAATCGGGCTCGTCGATATTGAGCGCGCTCTGCATCGCCTTCGAGGTCAGGCCGATCTTGTGGCCCTTGACGACGCGGCCCTGCGCCACCTTCATCTCGACCCAGGCCTTCTGAATCGCGTAGGCGTCTTCGAGGGTGATGCGGGGGTATTCCAGCGAGAGCTGGCGGATTTGCTTGCGGGTCTTTTCCGCGCCGTCGAGCCGTTCGGCGGCAGCGCGGATATCGTCCTTGGAGAGGGCCATGCGTGCTACACAAAAGTGGATGTCGGGGGATGATTAACATGTTAAGTGAATTCCCGCAAACTGAATCAAGGCATGTTGCAACGCAAAATTTCGTTGCGCAGGATTAGGTAATGGCGCGCAAAAATTCGAACGACATTCGGCCGGGGCAGGGCGAGGACGTGGCGGCGCGACGGACCCCGATGCGCGAGTTCTCGCGCTCGCTGCCGATGTCGCTGCTTCGCGCCCGCGAGGCGGTGATGCGGCAATTCCGTCCGTCGCTGCGCAATCACGGGCTGACCGAGCAGCAATGGCGGATCCTGCGCGCGCTCACCGCGGTCGACGAGATCGAGGTCACCGAACTCGCCCGCATGGCGTTTCTGCTCGGCCCGAGCCTGTCGCGAATCCTTCGCGATCTCGAGGGCCGCGCGTTGATCGAGCGCAAGGCAGCGGAGAACGACGCGCGGCGCGCAGTGGTTTCGATCTCCGCCAAGGGGTTGAAGCTGATCGAGGCGGTGGCGCCGACGTCGGAGACGATCTATGCCGAGATCACCCGGCGCTTCGGGGCGCGCAAGCTTGCCGAATTGCAGGAGATGCTGGGCGCGCTCGAAGCGAGCCTGGCCGGAATGGGCTCGTCCGATGACGCCGAGGGCGAGGCTGACGAGTAGCTTCGATCATGCGCGGCATTCGCGCTCAGGCCATGTAGGGCACGCGCGAAATCACGTTGATGGCGCGGAATTCGGCAATCCAGCCCGCGACCTTCGAGTGGGACCATTCGATATGGCGGCGCAAGATGGCTGCCGCCGCGTCGCCGTCACGCGTGCGCAAGGCCTCGATGATCACCAGATGCTCGTCCATGAAGGAATCGATCTGCGGCGCGGTCAGGGCGACCTGAATGTGCTTGCCGATCACGAAAGCGCAGTGGGTGCGCTTGAGGGCTTCGATCATCTCGCGATTGGCGCCGTAACCCAGGCAGCGGATATGGAGGTCGCCTTCGATCTCATCGAGTTCGCCGACGCCGACGCGGTCGCGGTGCTGGATCCCCTCGCGCAGCCGCTCCGCCATGCGGTCGAGCAGGGCGGCAGGAATTGTCGCCGTCGCGGACTTGAGGAGCAGCGGCTCGAGCGTTGCGCGCACCTCGAAGATGTCGCGGAGGCGGTCCTCGTCCAACGGCACCACGTACCAGTGCGCCTTGGCGCCCTTCTCGAGGATGCCGATCGCCTGCGCGCGCAGCAGCAGGTTGCGCGCCACCGTGCGCCCCACCCGGAAATGCCGCGCCAATGCGAGCTCGCTGACGCGGAAGCGTCCGAACAGCGACCGGTAAATGATCTCACGTTCGAGCTTGTAGTAGAGCGTATCCCAGGCGTCGCTGCGCACGGCATCGACGGGGCCGTCGGTCAGCCCAAACATTTCCGGTGTGATCGGGACGCGCCGAGGGTCGACCTTGCGCTTGCCGGCGATGACGCCGCGACCGTCGAACCGCCGCACCAGGCCGATATGCTCGAGCTGTTCGAAAGCCTGCCGCACCGGAGAGCGGCTGGAGCCGAACAAGGTCGCGATCGCCGATTCGGAAAGAACCGTGCCAGGTGGCACGTCACCAGCGCGGATGTGCTTTGCCAATGCGCTCTTGATCAGCGCGTAGGCCGGCTGTTTTCGTCTGGTTTGCGATTTCGCTCGTGGAATCGACATGGGATGGCTGCCCGCTGGCCACACTATCACGTGATCGCGTCATGGTCGCTCGTAGCAGGCATTTACGCACCTCTGCCAGCGAACTTTTGACTATTGCGTGCAATGTGCAATCATGTTTAGCTGGGTCAAACGCCAGATTGATGGTCGCCGTTGCACGGCTTGCGCGCTGCAGCGGTGCTCACGTTTGCTCGTCGCGCCGTTTGATGGCTGCGGACGGGCCAACAGATCGACGCGTCAGCTCGTCTCAACGCAGCCGACAGCAAGTTCGGCGCATCACAGGGAGGATGGAATGAAACTGACGAGACGTGAGTTTTCCGCCAGCTTGGCGGCAGGTCTCGCCGCACCCGCGCTGATGCGCAGCGCTTGGGCGCAGGGTGCGACGATCAAGATCGGCATGTGCGTGCCGGTGACCGGACCCGCGGCGGAGCAGGGGCTGTGGGCCCAGAACGGCGCCAAGCTGGCGCTGGCCGCGGTCAACAAGGCCGGCGGCGTGCTCGGCAAGCAGGTCGAACTCGTCATCGAGGACGATCAGACCACCAATCCGGGCATCGTGCTGGCATTCTCCAAGCTCGCCGCGCAATCCGACATCGTCGCCTTCCTCGGCTCGATCCGCTCGACCCAGGTGCAGGCGATGGCGCCCGACGTGATCAAGGTCGGCAAGCCGGTGATGATCGGCGGCACCAATCCCGACCTCACCCATTCCGGCAATCCCTGGCTGTTCCGCTTCCGTCCGAACGACAATTATTCCGGCCGCGTGATCGCCGACTTCGGCGTCAATACGCTCGGAAAGAAGAAATGGGCGATCGTGCATTCGACCGACGCCTTCGGCACGGCAGGCGGCAAGGCGCTCTCGGAAGCGCTGACCAAGCTCGGCGCGCCGCCGGTGCTCGACCAGGGCTATGCCAATCAGAGTCAGGACTTCACCCCGGTCGTACTGGCCGTGAAGCAGTCCGGCGCTGACGTGCTCGGCACCTACTTCACCTTCGAGAACGATCTCGGCATCTTTGCCCGGCAGCTGCGCCAGCTCGGCGTCAACATTCCCTGGGTCGGCTCGCCCTCGGTGGTGGCGGTCTCCTCGACCAAGCTCGCCGGCCCCGCGCTGTTCAACACCTACGGCGTCGCCGACTTCGCCGAGGATTCAAGCGATGCGGCGAAGGCGTTCGGCAAGGCCTATCGCGATGCCTACAAGACCGCGCCCGACAACCAGAGCGCTTGGCCCTACGATGCGATCACCATCCTGTCGGCGGCAATCAACAAGGCCGGCTCGACCGATCCGAACAAGATCCGCGACGCCATCCTTGCGACGCAGAAGTTCGCCGGCGCCGAGGGCGAGTACAATTTCGACAAGAACGGCGACGGTCTGCACGGCTACAATGTCGTGAAGAACGACAAGGGCAAGATCGTCTACGACAAGCATATCGACTTCAACGATTGATGGCGGTTCGGCCTCTCCGGGTCAGCTCGGAGAGGCCGTTCGTTCGCGACACAATTCTCAGATCGAGCGCTCGTTATGGATCTCGTCCTCCAACTGCTCTTTACCGGCATCGGCATCGGCGCGGTCTACGCGCTGGTCGCGCTCGGTTTCGTGCTGATCTTCCGTGCCACCAACGTGGTGAACTTCGCGCAAGGCGAGTTCTCGATGGTCGCCGCCTATCTGATGGTGGTGTTCTCGGTCGATCTCGGCTGGCCTTACTGGCTGTCGTTCCTGATCGCGCTCGCCGGCATGGCGTTGTTCGGCGTCATCTTCAATCTCGGCGTCTATTATCCGCTGCGCAATCGCACCTATCTGCCCGTGATCATCGCCACCATCGGCGCCTCGATCCTGCTGTCGAACTCGGTGCTTGCGATCTACGGCCCGCAGCCGCAGGTGCTGCAGGGCTGGTTCGATACGCCCGGCATCCAGCTCGGCCCGGTCTATCTCGACAGCCAGTATCTTCTGATCATCGGCGTCACGATCCTCCTGGTGCTGTTCAATTTTTGGTTCTTCGAGAAGACGCTGCTCGGCAAGAAGTTGCAGGCGACCTCGCAGGATAAGGAAATGGCCTCGCTGCTCGGCATTTCCGTTTCCACCATGATCATGATCACCTTCATCTATTCGGCCGTGCTCGGCGGTCTCGCCGGCATCCTGGTGGCGCCGGTGCTGTTCGTCTCGATCCAGATGGGCTCGACGATTGCGCTGAAGGCGTTTGCCGCGACCATCATCGGCGGCTTCGGTGACGTTGCCGGCGCCATCGTCGGCGGCCTCGCGCTCGGTGTCATCGAGACGTTCGGTGCCGCCTATATTTCAGTGCCGTACAAAGACGGCTTTGCCTTCCTGGTGCTGATCGCTTTCCTGGTGTTCCGGCCGCAGGGCATCTTCGGCGAACGCGTCGCGGAGAAAGCATGAGCGCCACCGACAACATGATCCCCGCGCCGGCCGTGCGCTCGAAGCCGCTGATCATCCGTCATCTGCCGTATTTCATCGGCGCCGCGGTGCTGGTGGCGCTCGCCGCCGGCATGCGGTTCGACGGGTACATCCTCAACATCCTGCTGCAGGCCACGACCTTCTCGATCGCGGTGTTCGGGCTGTCGGTCGTGCTCGGCCTGTGCGGCCAGATCAACCTGGCGCAGGCCGCGTTCTTCGGCTTCGGCGCCTATGTGGTCGGGCTCGGCACCGCGGACCTGCACCTGAACTTCTGGCTCTGCCTGGTTGGCGCCTGCGCGATCACGCTGATCGCCGGCGCGTTCCTCGGCATGTCGACGCTGCGGCTCGGCGGGCACTACCTTGCGATGGTGACGATCTCGTTCCAGCAGATCGTGACGCTGGTGATGATCAATGCCATCGGCGTGACCCACGGGCCGGACGGCGTCGCCAACATTCGCCGGCCGGAGCTGTTCCAGTCCTCGCAGAGCTACCTGGCCTTCTGCGTCGCGATGCTCGCGATCGTCGGTTATCTGGTCTGGCATCTGCCTGATACCAAGCTCGGCCGCGCCATGCGCGCGGTGCGCGACAACGAGCTTGCGGCGGGCGTCAATGGCATCGACGTGTTCCGTCGCGGAGTGTACCCATGGCTTTCTGAGCGCCAAGGTGTTGAGTGTTATAGTTGTCTTCCTAAGACCGCTTG
>NZ_JAUMTJ010000044.1:0-79924 GCF_032654765.1 Bradyrhizobium sp. 33ap4
TTCTATGAGGTCGCGCTCACCCCTGCGACCCGCGGCCCGGCTTAGCCCTGCGACCTCACAGAACCCTCAAGATTCCCAAATCAGTGTGTTTCTGATTCACCATGCTGGCTGGATAGGAGGCCGGCATGGATGGGCAAGCCTTATTCCCTGGATCTCCGTAACCGTGTCGTAGCCGCGATTGAGGGCGGGATGTCCCGCAATCGGGCCGCCAAGCAGTTTGGGGTGGCGATCAGCACTGCCATCGGCTGGATGCAGCGTGTCGATGAGACCGGCAGCGTTGAGCCTGGCCAGATGGGCGGTCACAAGCCGAAGGCGGTTTCGGGAGACCACGCAGTCTGGCTGTCGCAGCGGATCAGGGACGGCGATTTCACCATACGTGGTCTCGTTGCCGAGCTCGCCCGTCGCGGCCTGAAGGTCGATTACCACTCGGTGTGGGACTTCGTCCATGCCGAGAAGCTCAGCTTCAAAAAAAAGCGTGGCGGCTGGCGAACGCGATCGACCCGAGGTCGCGAGGCGACGAGCCCAGTGGACAAAGTATCAAGATCGCGTCGAAGCTGAGCGGCTGGTCTTCATCGACGAGACCTGGACCAGGACCGATATGGCGCCCTTGCGGGGATGGGCGCCGCGCGGACACAGACTTCACGCCAAGGTTCCTCACGGCCGCTGGAAGACCATGACCTTCCTGGCGGCCTTGCGCCATGACCGGATCGATGCGCCATGGTTCATCGAAGGGCCGATCGATGGCGTGAGCTTTCGCACCTATGTCGAGAAGGTTCTGCTGCCCGTCCTTCGACCCGGCGATATCGTCATCTTGGACAACCTCGGCAGCCACAGGAGCAAGGTAGTTCGCCAGCTCATCCGCTCGGTCGGCGCCAAGCTCTTCTTCCTGCCAAAATACTCGCCCGATCTGAACCCGATTGAACAGGTCTTTGCCAAGCTCAAACACCTGCTTCGCAACGCCGCCGCGCGAACCGTCGACGCAGTCTGCGCCGCTATCGGCCACGCGCTCGACGCCTTCACCTCCGAGGAATGTGCCAACTACCTCAAAAATTCAGGCTATCGAACTTAATGCCATCACGCTTTAGTGCCGACAGCCGCCGCTCAGGCATCAAGCTGGCCGCGCTATCGTGATCGGGGCACGGCGTGCCTGCCGTCGCTCTGCGGTTGTGGGCTAGCGTCGGTCTCCGTCTTCCCTTCTAGCGCAAGCGACAGCACGAGATTGTTTCGCAACATCGCAACAGCCGTTCCTGGGGTGCGCGAAGTCCCGCGCAACATTCGGCTATGCCATTTCGAGACCGAATGAAGAGATGCAAATGGACTCGTTGCGCACGCGCGTGATTGGAGATCGTCTCACGACCTGCACGCGAAGGAGGAGGACGGACGGCGTAGTTCCAACTTGCTGGCAGGTCTCGCCGATGCAATCCCCTGATCCGAGACAATGACATGGCTGTCTTCGGGCACAAGGATGGCCCTTCAGCGCGCTGTCTCATTTTCATCGGCCTCGGAAGCACTTGAGAACTATTGCGTGCTCAGTCGCTAATGCGTTTATACGTCGCGAGTCCCATTCTACCGAAGACAACACTTCCCAAGAATGCGGTCCTCGAGCGTCGCGGCGAATAGCCGGCCTTCTCTATCGGTAGGCGACGGCGCTGGCGTCAAGCATCCGTGGTTTGCTCTTGGTCGCTGGTCTATTTCGATCGGGCCAATGCCTGTCGGACGTCCGCCTGCGGTTGGGAGCTGGCGTTCTCTGTCTCTGTCTTGCCCTCAAGTGCGAGCGATAGCGTGAGATTGTTGCGCAACATCGGATTTGCCGGTTCGTTCGCGAGAGCTTTGCGGTATAGCGCTTGGGCCTCCTGATGGCGGCCCTGGTGATCGAGGACGACGGCTTTGGCGTTCAGTGCGCGCAGGTCGCCGGGTGACGCCAACAAGACGGTATCAAGTACCTCAATCGCCTCGCCGGGGCATTTACGAGCCAGCAGTGCCCGCGCCAGAGGAATCGCCGCATCGGTGCTGTCTGGTCTTTGCTTCAGCGTATCGCACAAATGCTGTTGCTCGTCAGCGTCTCGAACAAGGGCGTGAGCGATGCGCTCTCGCATAGCGGGATCGATCTCCGCAACGCCAACCAGCTCTGCTGTAGGCGTCTGCTGCGATGAAAGATCCGGGTGGTCCAGGTTAGCGCAGCCTGCGAGCAGCAAAACGGCGAGAATTGGGAGAAGGGCTGAGCACGAGTGCGGTCGAAAGCCGCGCCGGCACCGCGGAACGTCAATCTCATATGATTTCATAAGCTATCTCACGCCCACAGCTGTACTCATCCGGCCGCACGGAGAAGATCGCGATGCTCTCCCGTGGGGGCCTTGTCCTTGCCAGCGGAAAGTTTGACGGAGCCAATCGGCTGGACCGTGAAGTCGGCGGCAAGATCCTGATACGAGAGAACTGGCAGATCTATCCCGTTGCGAGTGAGAAAGCCGCGGACGAAGCGCCGGATATCCATCGAGCCAAGAATGACCGGCTGGCTCTGACTCCGCGCGAGGCTTGAATGGATCTGATGGAATTGTGCGAGCAGCATCTCGCTTTGCCGATCCTCCAAAACAAGATAGGGGCCGACAGGGGTTTCGCGCACGGCACCACGCACGATATCCTCGGTTTCGCGCTCGACGACAAAGGCAGCGACAACACGATGGGCGTTGGCATAGCGATGACAGATCTGGCGCTTCAGTCCGGAGCGGACATATTCGGTCAGCAGCACGGCATTCTGCTCCCGTTCGCTCCATTCTGCGAGCGCCTCCAGGACTAGGCGAGTGTTGCGGATCGGGATGCCCTCGTCCAGCAAGCGGCGCAGAACGTCCGCGATGCGGGGGATCGGCGTCGTGCGCAGCACCTCCTTCACGAGATCAGCATATTCTTGCTCCATCCGTCCGAGCAGCTGACGGGTTTCTTGAATGCCCACCAGGCGTTGAGCATAGCGCCTCAACGTCGACTGGACCCGCAAGGCGATCACATCGCTTGCACGGTGATGCCCGATTCCGGCTGCTTTGAGAGCAGGAGCATGAGCTTGTTCGATCCAGATCCGGTTCGTGTCTGGGTCGTGCCGAAAGGGGATTCCGCTCAATTCAATGTTTACCGCGTCGTCGTTGAGCAAGAGTTCTGTCGGCTTAAGGCTGTCCGCTTCGACGGGTACTCCCTCGACATCCACCCTGAATTGCGAATCTGTCAACTGCTGGTCGACTTGGGTTGGAATGCGCGGAATTGTGATGCCAAGATCAGACGAGACTAGTGCCGAAACCCGTTCGATGCCCTGATCGAGGTCTGCTTTGTTGATCGCCTGTATCAGGTTCGGTGCTAGCAAGAGCGTGATCGGAAGTGCTTCCGCAGGGACGGTTTGCTTCTGACCCTGTGCGGAGGTGGGAGCCGAACCGGTCGAACTGGCACCTGTCTTGATGTCGGCTTTGCCATGCTTCACACTAACTTTGAGAAAGCTCGCCGCACCGAAGAGTGCGGCCAGCATGAAAAAGGGAGGCAAAGGGAAGCCGGGAACAAGCCCCATCACGACGAGGACGCAGGCGGCCAGCCGTAGCGCTTGTGTGCTAGCAGTAAGCTGGTTGACGATATCGGCGCCAAGATTAAGCCTGGAGGGCCCGTTGACGCGAGTGACGATGGTTGCAGCTGTAATTGAGAGCAGCAAAGCCGGAATCTGCGAAATGAGCGCGTCACCGATGGTCAGGATGGTGTATTGATGCATCGCCTCCTCAAGGGACATGCCCTTCGAAAGCGAACCGATCGTGATGCCGCCCAGCATGTTGATGCAGATGACGATGAGGCCGGCGATGGCATCGCCCTTGACGAATTTCATAGCGCCGTCCATGGCGCCGTGAAGTTGGCTTTCTCGCTCCAGCGCGCTGCGCCGGCTGCGGGCTTCGTGCTGATCGATGTGGCCGTTGCGCAGCTCCGCGTCGATAGCCATCTGCTTGCCGGGCAGGGCGTCGAGCGTGAAGCGCGCCGATACCTCTGCGACGCGTTCGGCCCCCTTAGCGAGAACCATGAACTGCACCATGGTCACGATGAGGAATATGACAATTCCGACGGCGATGTTGCCCGATATGACGAAATCGCCAAACGTATGGATGATGCTGCCGGCATCGCCTTCGGCGAGTATCAGCCGCGTCGTTGCAACGGTAAGTGCTAGACGAAAGACTGTGGAGATAAGGATGACGCCCGGCAGCGATGAAAAGTCGAGAGGCGTATTGAGATAAAGGGCAACCATCAGCAGCAATATGGCAAAGCCGAGATTGAAGCCGATCAGCATATCGAGCACCACGATTGGCATCGGCATGATCATCATTCCGATCGCCAGAAGCAGCATCAACGCGACCATCAAATCCGGGTGAGACGGCGCGCGGGCGACGAGATTTCGTAGGTGCGTGGCCATGTAAAGCCTTATTGTTTGACCGGAGCAATACTGCTCCGCAATGAAACATAGCGCTTGAAGGTGGCCTGCGCCTCGACCATGCGGCCAGCCTGACGCAGAGCATGGCTGCGTAGCAGCAGCAATGGCGGGCGCGACGATGGCTGATCATCGAGCATGTCCAGCCTGTCCAATACCGATAGCGCTTCCTCGCCGAGGCGCTCTGAGATGAGAGCATAGGCGAGGATACGAAGCAGCTCGACGTCTTGAGAATGTTCGTGAACCACGGGCCGTAAAAGAGCCAGACTGTGTGCGCTCTGCCCGCACGCAAGGTGGACATAGGAAAGCGCGCAGAGCAAATCGCGCTCGGGCCCAGAGATCGGCACCACCCCATCGGTTTTGAAAACATTCGACGACTGGGTAGGTGTGAAGTGTTGCACTCCGCGCGGATCTGGCATCGCTAACCTTGGATCAAGCCGTTGTGATACTGCCGGAGCAGGATTAACCGCCGTAGCTCCAGCCGCAGAAGCGCGGCCCCTTCGCGTGCCACCGAGCCCTCTGGCGCGGCTGACAGCGCATCGGCCAGGCGCTCGAGGAGAAGGCCCTGTTGCTCTGGACGCACAACATGCGAATGACGCAGGCGCGGCGTGACGAAGGAGAGCAGGCTATCCGCGAGATTGGGGCCGTTCAGCCATGCAAGTGCCGAATTCGTTCCGATCTTATCTGCGTGCTCGGTGGCGTCGGTGGGATTGATCCGCGAGATTGGATCGATTGACTTGAGTTCGAGCGCGTTATCGATCGTGTTGGCAGCCAACCGCTCCTGCGCCGCGCGGTCTTGGACAACTGACGTGTGAGCGTTGCCGCCTTTTCCCTGGACCTTGTCGATGCCGATGCCACTGGCCTGAGATGTGGCCGGGGCGACGACAGGTGCATGATGCTCGTTGTTGATTCCCTGAAAGGCGGTGCCAAGCTCTACGGACCGCTGCGGCAGCCTAGTCATGAAACGTTCCTTCGTTGCCCGAGGGCTAAAACTTTAATAAGACAGAGCAGCAAGCTGGCCATTGCGTGTCAGCAGCACACGTCCGTCCTCGATCTCCTTTACGGTCCATCCATTGCTCAAGAGCGCGCCCACGAAATACTTTTGACCAGAAATGACCAGATAAGGGTCGTTTCCGCGCCAAACTGCCTGGACGGCAATCGCGGGGGGCGTCTTCTCATCCTTGATGGCGACCGCGCTGACGAGCGTATAACCACCATTGCTGTCGACATCGAATCGCTGCTGGACTTCCCGCCATTTAGCGAGCGAGGCAGGCGTAATGGTGCCATCGGCCGTCACAACGCCCGGCCCAGAACCGACTTTGATACCGAGCAGGCCCGCTGCATCAACTTCCCCTTGCAGCCGTCGAGCAGCTGCGTCGGCGGCCGGAGCATCAGGGGCGGCGAGCGCGACTTTGGGGCCAATGTCCGCGGCGGAGGACGAAGTGCTCAGTACCGCGGCGCCGTCGGACTGGATAAGGCTCGTTGAGACAGTGCCAACTGCGGCAGAGCTGATAAGGACCAAGGCGAGCACGGTAATCGGTACATGCCGGCGGCCGGTAGAGCCGGCTTGTTGAGAGCCCTCGATCGACAAGCGAATGGACATCGCGCCCATACGGATGACGGCAGGAAGAGGGAGAACAACGATCTCATTTGGCGAAATAGAGTCGCGGCCCTCGATCGCGACGTCCGCGGCAAGGGCCTCGATCTCGATCGAGCTGACATGCCAGCTGACGCGAAGATGGTGCGGTTCGAGGCCTTGCTCGACGAAGACCAAATCAGCATCGAGGCTGCTGCCAATCAAGCACGAGCCGCCACCCGCCTTGCCGGTCAGCCCAGAATAGGACCCCGACAACACTTCGAAAAGCGGGGAAGCTGGTTCATTCACGGTCGCCTCCTGAATGAAGAACGAGGCCGTACGGCAAAGCCGTACGGCCTGTTGCGACTTCACAGATCATGCGGCCGGCAAAAGCGGGAGGATATAACGCCGTCCCGCTTCATCCGTTACTGCACCCGCTCGTCGGCCACCTTCTTGACGGTCGAGAGCTCGGTCGTGACGACGCGAAGTTCCACATCCCTTTCAGCTGCCTTCGTGCTGGTGGCAGTCAGTGCGGCGAGTTGCCTGTTGAATGCCGCTTCTCCGGCAGCTTCAGCAGCGGTGGAACCAGCGGCTGCAGTAGCAGTACCAACTGCGCCACCTGCAGTCGAGGAATGGGACGCACCAACCTTATCAGCCATATTGTTTCTCCTGTTTGTTCGAACATTGCCGCGACTTGCGGCTCTGATTTTCCTGACGCCGCAACATGCGAGGTCAGGAATCCTCCTCTGTCTCGGCCATGGTATCGTCGAGCTTGCCCATTGCACCACTTGCAAATTGGAAAAGGACGGCGCCGAGAGCGACGTTGAACGCTTGCTGCATAGCGGCGGCTTGCGAGCCAGCATCTGGACTAGACGTGCCGCCATCTACGGGAGCTCCTGCACCAGTCGATCGACCATGATCATCGTGCTCACCAGGGGCCCGGGATCCCTTTTTGGCGCCGCCAGCCGCATGGAGGTCGGAATCAAGGTGCCCAGCGGCGCTTGAGCTGGAAATACGCATCGGGTTTCTCCTACTTCAAACTTCGTTCGTGCGGTGGAAGGAGTCTCCATCACGTCTACTATGCAAGCATTAGCTTTCGACAAGCTGACGAGCCGCAGAAATACAGTGAGCCGATCTCATTGACGCTGCTTCTGCTCAAGCCGCCTCATATATCGGCAGTGGGCCGGCGAAAGCTGCAGATCAGAGAGTTGATAACAAGGCCTCGCCGATGTGGCACTTGATCAGGCAAGCCCGCTGTTCCTTCAAGCGCAGCTTTAATGAGCGGAATGTAAGCGCCCAGGACGGATAAAATCGGCTTGATCTGATGTGGCCCAATCTCAGGGGACCCAGGCGGGACTACTCGCACCTCATTCGGCAATTTACTTGCCTCGAGCCACTCAGCGACTTGTCTCCATCCTGCCCCAAGGCGGGGCGGCAGGTTGAAGTTGCTTATGCGAGTCAGCAACGAAGAGCGATCCTCCAGTTCCGCTCGTGGCAGACCATAAAAATTGGTCCACTTTGTCGGACACGATCACGATGCGCCGGAGACAAGGACCTTGAGCCTCACGAATCACTAATGTGCTCTCGATCCGACGACGTAAACTGGTGAGGTTCGCTGCTCCGTCCGGCTTGTGGCGGCGTAAAGTTGACAGCGCGATGGGAGGCGCAATCAGCCCGGCGAGATCTTCGCGTTGGCGCACGCGATGTGAGAATGTCGGTCGGACGCTCGAGTACAGCCGACAAATGCGCTGGTTTAGCTAGCGCCAATACGCTCGCCGGTGTAAGCATCGAATGCTGGCGGAGCTTGCGGAAGCCGCACCGCGCGGACGACCCTACCGCGCGGTGACCTCGCAAGCTAGCCTTTCGTTCCAGCTTCACTCTGTGTCGATAGTGCCGCTACGACTAGGCGTAGGCACCTGCAGCTTGCGTGCGCTCGGATTCAATCCGTGCCTTGAGGTTATCCAGATAGTTCTCCGCGTAGGACTGAGCGATCGACACCGGCAGGTTGATGCCGGCCGTCGCCGCTTCTTGAATTGCCTGCTTCACCAAGCCTTCCCGTATCGCTATCTTGACCTCGGGGCCGGCGATGCAGCCCACGGCCTGCGCCGCGAGACTGAGCCCGGCTTCCTCCAGCGCCTGTTTTATGTTGCCACCGCTGATCGCGGTGTGCAGAAGATTTGCAGCTTGCGCCTCGGCCTCGATCACCATTGAAGCAAGATCGGCCAGCTCACCTAGCCCTGGAATAAAGCCGAGTACACCAACGGCCGTCGCTGTCCAGTCGAGCAGCTTCGAGCCGACCTTCAGCACGTCATCAAGTGCATGCATGAGGGCGCCACCGTTCTTCTTGGGAGACTTGATGTCGGGCTGGTCTGCCACGCCATTCATCATGTCCGCGGTAGCCTCCTGTTCGGCTGGCGTTTGAGCGGCATGCGTCTTCAACTGCGGAGCAGCGCGGTTCGCACCAGACATGTTATTGAAGAACTGCTTGAAATCATTTCTGCTGATGTTTCCGGAATCAACCGTATGGCCGCCGCCGAAGTCGAAAAACTTGTGGTGGGTTTTGTAGCCGGTAATCGCGTTGTTCATCAACCCAAACAGCACAGGATCCGAGAGCAGCTGGGAGGCCGCTTTTCGTACCTCGGGAGAAAGGTTCTTGTCGTCCACCATACTCGCGAGCTTTTCCCGGGTCAGAACGCCATTTCCAAAGAAAGCGTCCTGGTTGTTGTTAATCGTGTTTAGTGTGCTCAGCTCGGGTCGGCTGAGACTCATCGATGATGAAGCGACCTGCAAAAAGTACTCTTTGTGCACCTTATCGATCGAGCCGCCGTACAACTGCTTCCATTGATCCGGGTGCTCGAGAAAATATTGAGCGGCCGCGAGGACCTGTGGGGGGCATTTGCCAATGTCGGCGTTGCCGTCCACGATGTGTCTGAAATCCGCAAGGCTCAAGTTCTTGGGCAGGTTATCGGAATAGCGGTAGAGCTCGCGCAGGGCATCGGTCAGGGTCATGACCGATGGCTCACCATTTCCGGTCCCGTCGGATGGTATGTAGTTCTGCTCGTAGGTCCGCGCCCGCTGCTCTTGGAACGCGGCGACTTGGGGATGGTGATCGGAAAAGCCGCAGAGATCGCCCACCTTGATCTTGCCGCCACAGCGGCCGTCGCCTTGCGAACCGATCGCATAGAAGAGCTCCGGGTCCTGTTGCAGCGCTTCGATCGCCGCCTTTAGGTCCGGCGGTGTCGAGGGATCGTTGGCCAAATCTCCCAGGGACTTCCAATCAAGCGGACATTTGTCCTTGTGGCGGTTCAGAACAGAGACAATCTGCAGTTCTGCATTAGTCAGCGTGCCACCGTTCCAGGTGATCCTTGAGCTTTGTACGGGTGCCTCCGCAATGATTGGGCTGCTCGCAGCACAGGACGGCTGTGGGTCATCCTGATATGCATCCAGTGCTGCCCTAATCTCCGGTGGAAGGATACTTCGCGTCTCCCGCGTGAGTTCCTCTGTCAGTTGCTTGGCTGCGTCTGTGGGTGCCGGCTCCTGCGGTGCGGAATGATCGCTGGTCGTGTCCTTGGACGCGAGGCCGACCAGCATCGCCTGAAAGCTGGAAAAGTCCTGCGCCGAAGAGGGCGGGGCGGGCATTCCGGGTAAAGCCACAGTTGAATTGGCGGTTGGCGATAGGTCGACTGACATTATACGTTCTCCGATATAAGGGTGCACCACAAGACGGTCACCTAGTTGCGGCCCGAGATCGCGACGAACAAGGAGTGTTGAGCGGCAGAGTTCAACAGGTCCTACCATTTGCATCCTGTTGCTCGGTGTGCCTCCAGCGCTCAGTTTCGCGACCATCCATGGGGACACCGCCGTCTAGATATTCACGCCGTATGCTAGGACGAACAAGCTTTCGAGAAGCTGACGGCGCTCAGACGATTTCGACACGATTGATGACATGGCCTTGCCAGTAAGGCCGGACGGATTTTCAATGCCGGTGTCAGCTTCGTATGGTTGCGTTCACTTGGCCTGGTGCCATGTCTGTCAAGTTAACGGCCTCCCGTCTGCCGATCCGCAGCATTCGTTGATCTGGTCCAACGATCTCGCAAGATCTCCGGAGCATCTCAAGATGGGGCACTGGTTTCGCGCTCGATGATCATCAGGTGACGAAGGCTCGGATGATCATCAGGTGACGAAGGCTCGTCAGCTTTCGGTCAGCTTGCGTTTCTAGGGTGCTGGCCCATTCGCGCTCACGACGGTGCCAATCTCATCACGTGACAAAACGGTTCTTCTCATGTTGCCTGCCGTTGCCTCGATCTCTCTCAACCCGGCTGAATGGTTCTCCAGCGGCTGTTTATCGGTGCGGGACCAGTTTCATGATAGTCTTGCGCAGGCAGCTTCGAAGCAAGGTGCAGCTTCGTTGGTGGCCGACCGCCTGGCATCCGGCAGGTAAACCGGAAGGTGGGGATCATTTCGATTCGGCCTTGACGAACCTGTGGGATGTTGACGATCGCGTCATTCAGGTTTCGCTCATCTCCAAGGGCGCCGGCGCCGTCAGCTTATCTCTGAATAAGCTTCTATCGGTGGGCTGAGCGGGCTGATGGTTTCTTCGCACAACAGCAGGATCGTTCGCGCCGCGACGCGCAGAGGGGGGTGATGCGCTTGTTCACTTGCCGCTTCTGTTGCCGCATCGGCGGATGTAAGGGCCTACACCCTATATAACCAAAGTGCAGGCGGGTACGAAGGCAACAGCCGTCGAGCTGCTTGCAAATGAGAGGAGACATTGCGTTGCGGATAGATTTCTCGCGCATCAATCGGTCTAAAGCTGCATTCCACGATATTTATGCTTCGGATGATCCGAGGGCATATTTCTCGGTCCTCGGAGACCTGGATTATATGATACCGGACGTGGCTGAGCCGGTTGTGCGCCAAATACTGGCAGCGAAAGCTTCGGCCACCGGCCTCAAGCCCGTCGTGCTCGATGTTGGTTGTTCGTACGGCATCAATGCAGCGGTGCATCGCTTTCCGCTGACCTTCGCGGGCTTGCGTCACCGCTACGCCCGGCGTGAGATGAGAGCGATCAGCTCTGAGACATTGGTGAGTCTCGATCGCAGTTTCTATGCAGCCTGGCCTGATGTCGGGTTGGCACGCTTTATCGGCCTCGATGTGTCGGCCCGGGCGGTCAGCTATGCGAAGAGTGTTGGCCTTTTAGAGCAGGGCATTGTCGCTGACCTTGAAAAGGAGGCGCTATCGATGGACAGCGCGCGCATTCTCCGCTCCGTGGATGTTATCATGTCGACCGGATGCATCGGCTACGTTACCGAGAAGACGTTCAGCGAGATTCTCGATGCGGCAGAGAAGCAACCATGGATTATCTCCTTCGTGCTACGAATGTTCCCATTTGAATCGCTCGCCGCGACGTTCGCAAACCGTGGTCTTGTGACAGAACGTCTTGCCGGCGCAACGTTTATCCAGCGTCGCTTTCGCGATGCTGAAGAATTTGAGAGCTGTTTGGCCAGCTTGGCGGCCCTTGGCGTGGATGCCACCGGCCTCGAATCGGAAGGGCTGTTTCACGCCGATCTGATCTTGTCTCGCCCCGAGGCGGATGCGCGCGCCACGCCTCTGGAAGACATTGTCACTGTCGCCAGCGGCAGGGGACGGCCGATCGGACCCCGTTACGTTCATGTTGAAAGTAAGGAGGGCTTGCAGGTCGCGCTGGAGCCGTGACAGGCGTGGGACCACTGTGCAGCGCGAGTCTGTTCGGGGCTGGATGCGAGGCCATTCCGGTCGACGGCGCGCCAGAGCCGATGTTGTTCGCCCGCGAGTGGATAACGAATTCGTCCAGATGCCATTTGTCGCGGCGAGCAGGAGCGCTGCGATTCAAATCAAGCGTCTGGCCGAATTGCTCCTCTACTGACGCGCCGTTTCTTAGATTCCATCAATGCGACGTGCGAGCCAGGAATTTCCTCGACCTTTGCGCAGGCTTGACGGAAACCGGTGCTGCAGCCCAACGGCATATCCAATCACCTGCAGCAGAAGCCGACAGCGGCGACAAAGTCGTCCGGGCTTCGGTATATTTTTGCGTTTTAATCTGGACGTCTCCAGTTGACGAATCCCGGCGAGTAGTGCCTATGTCTAGTCAGTCACGGTCTTCTGGCCCCAACATTTTGTAGGTCGGAAGCTAAGAGGGAACCCGGTGCGCCGAACGGCTACTCCGGGGCTGCCCCCGCAACTGTAAGCGGCGAGCGGTTGTCATCATGGTCACTGGCGCAGCACAGCGCCGGGAAGGCCGACAGCCGCGGCGACCCGCGAGCCAGGAGACCTGCCGCGACTGAACGAAAGTCCTCGGGCGGGGTGCCCCGTTGGGTCGCTTGCAGCCGGAGACGTTTGACCGGTTTCCTCGCAAGTCATCCGCGCAGTTCCCCCGCCTAACATCGCGGGGTTGCCGATGTCGCCGTCTTACGATTTCGATCAGCATGGTCATCTCATTGAGGAGCCGGCGCGCGTGAGGTCGCAGCCATTGCAGGCAGAGCCCAGCGCGCCTGAGTTGTGTCTTGTGCCGCCGCCGTCGCCGGCCCCGCTGCCGTACCCCCTTGCGCCATCGCCAAAGCCGGCCGATCTCAAGCTCGATCGGACGCGCGACGACCTGTTGACGCCGTTCGGCAAGCTGACGCTGAGCGACCGTTATCTGCTCGCCGGCGAAATGATCCAGGACATGTTCGCGCGGGTGTCTTGCGCCTTCGCGGATGATGTTGCGCATGCCCAACGTCTCTACGATGGGATGTCTCGGCTGTGGTTCATGCCAGCCACACCGGTGCTCTCCAACGGCGGCACGACGCGCGGCCTGCCGATTTCCTGCTTCCTTAACTCGGTGTCGGACTCGCTCGAAGGCATCGTGGGCACCTGGAACGAGAACGTATGGCTTGCCTCTAACGGTGGCGGCATCGGCACCTACTGGGGCAATGTTCGCTCGATCGGCGAGCAGGTGAAGGGCGGCGTTACCTCAGGCATCATCCCGTTCATCCACGTCATGGACGGCCTGACGTTGGCGATCAGCCAGGGCTCGTTGCGGCGCGGCTCGGCTGCGGTCTATCTCGATATCCACCATCCCGAGATCGAGGAGTTCCTCGAGATCCGCAAGGCGTCCGGCGACTTCAACCGCAAGAGTCTCAACCTGCATCACGGCATCAACGTCACCGATGAGTTCATGCATGCCGTAGGCGCCGGCACTGCGTTCGCTCTGCGCAGTCCGAAGACCAAGGACGTTATCCGCGAAATCGACGCCCGCCAGCTGTGGCAACGCATCCTGGAGAACCGGCTGCAGACGGGGGAGCCTTATCTCTTGTTCATCGACACGGTGAACCGCGCGCTCCCTAAGCACCAGCGCGAGCTCGGCCTCAAGGTCTCAACGTCCAACCTGTGCAGCGAAATTACCCTGCCGACCGGCATCGATCATCGCGACGAGGAGCGTACCGCGGTGTGCTGCCTGTCGTCGCTCAACCTCGAGACCTGGGACCAGTGGAACGAGGAGCCTGGCTTCATCGAGGACGTCATGCGCTTCCTCGACAACGTGCTGACCCACTTCATCACGGTGGCGCCGGGCGTCATGAAGCGTGCCCGCTACGCCGCCTTGCGTGAGCGTTCCGTCGGCCTTGGCGTCATGGGCTTCCACTCGTTCCTGCAGGCCAAGAGCATTCTGATGGAAAGCGTCGTGGCCAAGTCGTTCAATCTGAACATGTTCCGGAAAATCCGTCGCGATGCTGATGCGGCATCCGTGACGCTCGCGCGCGAGCGGGGGCCGTGCCCGGATGCCCTGGAACGAGGCGTGATGGCCCGCTTCAGCCATAAGATCGCGATCGCGCCGACCGCCTCGATAAGCATTATCTGCGGCGGCACCAGCGCTTGCGTAGAACCGATCCCGGCCAACATCTACACCCATAAGACCTTGTCCGGCGCCATCTCGGTGCGTAATAGGCATCTCGCCAAGCTGCTGGCCGCCAAGGGCGCCAATACTTCGGCGATCTGGCAGTCGATCATCGCCCACGAGGGTTCGGTCGCCCATCTCGACATCCTCTCGGAAATCGAGAAAGCGGTCTTTCGCACCGCCTTCGAGATCGACCAGCGCTGGATCGTCGAACTTGCCGCCGACCGCGCCGCGTTCATCTGCCAGAGCCAGTCGGTCAACCTCTATCTGCCAGCTGACGTCGATAAATGGGATCTTCACATGCTGCACTGGACGGCATGGAAGCGGGGGGTGAAGAGCCTCTACTACTGCCGTTCAAAATCTATTTCGCGCGCGGCGTTCGCCGGCGCCATCGCCGATGACGACAAGGCTGCGCCGCCGCAACCATCGCAGCAGCGCACCGACTATGAGGAGTGCCTCGCATGTCAGTGATCGATCTCTCGTCCGTCGATCCGCGTGCGCTGATCGGCAAGCAGCGCGTCGGCCTCCTCGACTCGACCGGCAGCTACGACGTCGATCGCTACGCCTGGGCTTACGAGTTCTGGAAGCGCCAGCAGCAGACTCATTGGATGGGAGAGGAGGTGCCGCTCGGGGCAGACCTCAAGGACTGGGCGTCGGACCGCGTCACCGACAGCGAACGTGCGCTGCTCACCCAGATCTTCCGTTTCTTCACTCAATCGGACGTCGAGGTCGGCGACAACTATCTTAAGCGCTACATCCCGATTTTCCAGCCGCTCACCGTCCAGATGATGATGGCAGCTTTCACCAACATGGAGACGGTCCACATCGATGCCTATGCGCTACTGCTCAAAACGCTCGGTATGCCCAAAACCGAGTTCGAGGCATTCCGCGGCTATGCTGAGATGCGCGCCAAGGCCGACTACATGCACGAGTTCGGCGTCGGCACCGTGGCCGATGTCGCCCGGACGTTGGCGATGTTCGGCGCCTTCACCGAGGGCATGGCGTTGTTCGCGAGCTTCGCGATGCTGCTCAACTTTCCGCGCCACAACAAGATGAACGGTATGGGACAGATCGTAAGCTGGTCAGTGCGCGACGAGAGCCTGCATTGTGAGGGCATCATAAAGCTGTTTCACGAATGGCACCGCGAAACTGGCGCGGTGACGCGCTCCGTCCGTGACGATATCATCGACGTCGCCAAGACCATGGTGAAGCTGGAGGAGAACTTCGTCGACCTCGCCTTTGGCCTCGGCGAGATCGAGGGTATGAATCCCGAGCAGATCCATGCCTACGTCCGCTACGTCGCCGACTGGCGACTGACCCAGCTGCGGATTGCCCCGGTATTCGGCTTCTTCGAGGCTAAGGAGGGCGGGTTCACCCGGCTCAAGGCACATCCGCTGCCATGGCTCGTGGAGATTCTCAACGGTGTCGAGCACGCCAATTTCTTCGAGCAGCGCGCCACGGAATACTCCAAGGCGGCGAGCCGCGGCAGCTGGGATGGCGAAGACGGGGTGTGGGCAGCTTTCGGCCGGACGTAGTCATGCTGGAGCTAATCATCAAGGGCGATTGTGCATGTGACGATCGCGTTGATGATCAAGGCGGCCGACTTCGTGGCGTCGGCACAGCGGGACGGAGAGACTAAAGCGACAGGAGGACGGCTGCGATCGTTTATCTCGAGCCGTGCAGCTATCCTGACTTGACCGATTCTGTACTGATCGATTGGCCTTAAACCAGGAGAATGGCAATATTTGCCGGCTGCGGGCCCGTACCAATTGCTGCTGCCGTCCGCAATTTTTAATCTATCCGCTTCCAGGACGTGGCCCAGCCAAGGTACGCCCGTCCCTAGCGGATACGCGGATCTTCCTCAGAGTCGGAGTGCGAAGATCTATTTTCAGCCGGCTCTTCAGGCCAAAGGGTTTGGTCCAGCGACGGTGTAAGACGAATGAAGCCCTCTTCTCTCCACTCGGCTGTGTGAGGCACGCCGAGAAGGATAAAAACCTTTGTGGGGTGGTCCTTGCTCGGCTTCACTCCGCTGCGCTCAAGCATATCGATCTGAGCGGCTGTGGCCGTTTGGCCATTGAAAACCCAGTAATCCTTGGCGAGACGTCCGTTCAGCATCCGGAACTCGGAAAGTTCTGGTGGTGCAGCTTCGGACAGACCAGCCTGAGAGGGGCCCGCTTGAAATGGCCGAGCGTGGGTGGGACCGGCGTGCGATGGCCCGGCATGGGACGGTCCCTCCAGCAGTGGTCCAGCGTACGATGGCCCTGCATGCGATGGCCCAGCGTGTGAAGGCCCGGCCACATTCTGCCATATCAGATCCTGATCGACACCAGGATGTGCCTCGATCGCCTGAGCGATCGTCTGCTGGGGCAGATATTGCGGGCTTTCCGGTTCTGGCGCGACGTGCTCCGCGCCTGGCGTAAACGGATCATCTTCCCGATCCAAGTCCAGCCAGGGATGCGCTAAATCCAGGTACGGAGAATAGGGGTGACCAGCATCCAAGTACGGTGAATAAGGATGGCCTGCGTCCACATATGGCGAATAGGCGCCTCCCTGCAGGACTGGCGGGGCTGCGTGTTGTGGCAGAGCACCAGCTTGCGCGCCATTGAGCCGCTGCTCAAAGCCGGTCGCGTCCATAGACGGTTCTGGTAAGTCGGGCTCTGGCCTCGTATTCGCCGGACCGATTGCATTGAAATCCATCCTGCCTGTTACTCCTTTTCGATGATGGAGCGGATCGAGCGAGACATGCCCTGCGGCTCTGACGCAGCCGGTTCGAAGGCTCTCATCGATATTTGAGGCCCCGAGCTTCCGTCAAAGATGGCGCTTGCCAACTTCCGCTCGCGTCTAGGGTGGCTGGTTGCCCACATCCGTTGCGGTCGGTAGGAGGCCCCGCCGTTCAGCGTCCGCACGCCCATGCTGGGAGCATTAGCTTTCGAAAAGCTGACGATCAGAAGGATTTGAGCCGATGCAGATTGGATCGACTTCGGCCCAAGCTGCCTCGCATCAATTAGGTCATTTCTGGCCTGTGTCAGCTCCACGCACGGTGCCGTCCTGACGCGGCGCGTCGGACGCATAATGCCCTTCCGGGCGCCCATCTCGAATAACCACGCTGGAGGAGCCACGAAACAACATCAAAACGGAATCCCGCGGCGGCCTTTCAGCGATGGCGGGATTGCGCCGCGCCTGCTCCTCCGCCACAAGACCCTTCAGCGTCTGGTCCACCAGCGCGATGAAGCGTGGCGGACCCGAAGCCAGGACAAGACCATCCCCCGGCGCCGGCTTCACGATATAGCGCTCATCGGAGATGTTGAGCGCCTCGAGCGCGGTCTTGAACGCATCGAAGCTGATCGGGTTCAACACAATCAGCCGGCTCTGCGCCTCGTGGGCTGCGGATATGTAAAGCACGAGGCCGTCGTAGTACCATTGAAGATTGTACAGGTTGGTCAGACGCTCGAGGAAGTCGCGCGGCGGCAGGTCCGGCATTCGCCCGCGAATCCGGCCCTTCACTTCAGTGCTGACATTGACCCTGATATTGAGATTGTTGCCGAACTCCTGCAGCGCGGCAGCAAGGTCCTGATCGAGAACCGTATAGCTATAAGGAGTCGAAGGCAGCGACAGGGGCGCGCCAAACGCGCTCACCATTGCAAGACAAATGAGAGCTCCGGCATAGAGACTGCTCTTCAAACTTTGCGCCATCGTGGATCGAACGAGCATTCCCGAAGGCCTTCCACCTGAGAATTAAACCTGGAATTTCGTTCCAGCCTGGAAGCCAAACGTGATCATTAGATGGCGTAATAACCTCCATCTTCGTCAGGTTTTCGTCAGCTCACCAATCTACAGATTTTGATCTGTTCATCCGTCGAGAACGCTTGGTCTCATCAGCGAGCACAATGACTCCTTATATGATGTTAGGCGCAACGCCGATCTCTCCCAATTCAGCCGACTGCCTTTCCAATGCCTGTTCGCCGGCAGCTCCCGTCGAGCAGGCACACTTTGAGCAGTCTCTTGCTCAAGCGGTCTCAAGTCAGGGGCCTGCCTCACCAGTTGCGCACAGAGCTGCAGTCGTTTCGCCGGTACTGGAGGTGCAGCGCGCGAACACGCTGGCGGTGCCGCCGGGCGATCGCGTTCTTCAAACTCTTTCCACCATGTACCACAGCCATGCCGTTGCTCCCGCGGTCGGTGGCGCGTCTTCTGCTGCGAGTGCCGTACAAGCCGGCCCCGCCGCGCGGCCGCTGTTGCCGCCGGTCGACATCAGCGCGCATGCGGCGGTTAAACCGGTGGCTGCGGATTTCGATTCGATGGTCGTAAATCTACGGGATGTCTACCGGGACGTCGTTCAGGTTTCCCTCGTCTCCAAGAGCACCAGCGCCGTGAGCTCCTCGTTGAACAAGCTGCTATCGGCGGGCTGAGTGGAGCTGATGCCTGGTGTGATGCACAGTGGGGGTTGCGGCCGCCGTCAATGGTGGCGGCGGCTTCGCATTTGCCTTGCTCTGCCGCTTCTTGTTCCGTTGATCGGCTGCAAGGCTGATCTCTACAGCAAGATTCAGGAGCGTGAGGCCAATGAGATGCTTGCGCTTCTCCTTGGCAAGGGTGTCGATGCTGTTCGCGTTGTCGCCAAGGATGGAACCAGCACGATCCAGGTCGAGGAAAGGCAGCTTGCATATTCGATTGACCTGCTCAATGTTGAGGGGCTGCCGCGTCAATCTTTCAAGAATCTCGGCGAGGTGTTCAAGGGATCGGGCCTCGTTGCCTCCCCGATCGAGGAGCGCGCCCGTTACGTTTATGCCCTCAGCGAAGAATTGTCGCGCACCATTAGCGACATCGATGGCGTCCTTTCGGCGCGGGTGCACGTGGTTCTGCCGAAGAACGATCTTCTGCGGCAAGACGCGACCCCATCGTCGGCGTCGGTTTTCATCCGACATGGTTCGAACGCCAAGCTCTCGGCGCTGTTGCCTCAGATCAAGATGCTCGTCGCCAACAGCATCGAAGGGCTATCTTACGACAAGGTGGCTGTGGTCTTTGTGCCGGTTGAGCGAGCGCCGCTTGAGCAGCCGGCGCAGTCGGCAGCCGCTTCGTCTCAATCAACAAGGCCGGCTTCAACGCCGTGGCTTGCGCTTGGGGTCGGGGGCGCAAGCGCCGCATTCGTCATTGCATCTTATCTGTTGCTAGGCGCGCGTCTTCGTCAGTTCGGTCAATCATCGCGCAAACTTACCATGTTCGGCAGGCGTTCGAATGTGACCGCTGTCCAGGCTGCTGGCAAAAAGATCACCTCCGATGCGACATAACCAGGACGCTCATGTCGTCATCGATATCACCCACCGAACCCAATCGTTCGATCACGCTGGCTTCAGAACGGCTGCGCGAGCTTATTGCCTCGATCCATCCGAGCCGTTTTGCCGCGTGTCTCGATCCGCTGCTGTCGCCCGCCACATTACTCCGACTGCAGCAGAGTTCCAGGTTGCAGCCAAGGCTGGCCGAGCTGCTGCTCGGCAGCGACGTGGATGTGAGCGGAGCTGGCTGGAACGACGACCTTCTGCTCGGGCATGATCCGCGTCGGGCTGCGCTGCTCGCCGGCGGTATCTGGCATGCTCATTCCGTCCTGAAGCTGGTTTCAAAGCGCGATCTTTCGATCTTGGTCGAGATGATCGGTGCCGAAGCGCATGCCTTCGCCATCCGGCATTTACCCAGCGCGGTTGCAACAGCACTCATTGCCGATCCGGAACACCTGTCGCGACAGATTGAACGCGATGGACATGCCTGTCTGGGCGCTTGGCTCGACCGGGCTCCAGCGATCGAGCGTATCCGCGTGCTTCTACGCTTGCCTCGTGGGACGGCCGCGGACAATCCGGCGGCTGAGCACCATCGTGCTTCAGGCCCGCTGCTTTCCTTGGTTGTGGCCCATTTGGGGACGGAGGCTGCCACGGTATGACAGTCGACTTCCCAGCATTGCCTGTGGCCCCACAGATCCGTCCGCTTGGGCCCCTGATCCCGGCAGCCGAGCTCAAGATCTGGCATGACGCCGTGCACGCGCGGGCCACTGCTGAGCGGCATCTGCAGCGTGTTCGCGGCTGGGGACGCAAAGCTTTTGAGCGGGAACGGGCGCGCGGCCATGCCGAGGGGGTGAAAGCGGGCGCAGAGGAAATCGCACGCCTGATTGCGCAGGCTGCTTGTGAACTCGCGCAGCGAAAGGCCGTTCTGGAACAAGAATTGCCCGAGCTGGTCATCGAGATCGTGCGAGATTTGCTCGGCGCCTTTGATCCGGGCGAGATGCTGGTGCGCAGCGTTCGTCACGCGATTGAGCAAAAGTACAAGAACACGGAAGTCTGCCTTCACGTGTCCCCCCTGAAAGCCGATCTGCTTGCCAGTGAATTCGCAGCCTACAACGGACAGGAGGGCCGGCCCAAGGTCAGGATCGAGCCGGATCCGGCGCTCACGGCGGACCAATGTGTCTTGTGGAGCGAGTTTGGCAATGTCGATCTCGGACTTGCCGCGCAGCTTCGTGCGCTTCGTGTGGGGTTTGGCTTGCCGTCGCAGGAAGGTGGACCGTGACTGCGCAACGATCGACCCATGGTGCGGCTGAAGAAGAGGCTGTCCACGCCGCACTGTCTTCCTTGAGATCTTCGGTCAAGCATATCGACACGCGTGCCGTCCGCGGCCGGATCACGAAGGCTATCGGTACGCTGCTCCATGCCGTCTTGCCGGAAGCCCGGGTTGGGGAGCTATGCCTGCTGCAGGATCCCCGCAGCGGGTGGTCGCTCGAGGCGGAGGTGATCGGCTTGTTGCCGGACGGGGTGTTGCTCACGCCGATCGGTGACATGGTCGGCTTGTCCAACCGTGCCGAGGTCGTCACGACTGGGCGAATGCAGGAAGTTCCGGTCGGCCCCGATTTGCTCGGCCGCGTGATCGACAGTTTCGGTCGCCCACTCGATGGTAAGGGGCCAATAAAGGCTGGCGAAGTGCGCCCGCTGCGCGGCAAGGCGCCCAACCCCATGAAACGGCGCGGTATCGAGCAGCCTTTCCCACTCGGCGTTCGTGTCCTGGATGGGCTTCTGACATGTGGTGAAGGCCAGCGGATCGGAATCTATGGGGACGCGGGTTGCGGCAAGTCGACGCTGATGTCGCAAATCGTCAAAGGCGCAGCCGCCGACGTCACGATTGTCGCGCTGATCGGCGAACGTGGCAGAGAGGTACGTGAATTCATCGAACGTCATCTTGGCGAGGCACTCCGCCGTTCGGTCGTCGTCGTGGAAACCTCCGACCGTTCGGCGATGGAGCGGGCACAATGTGCCCATATGGCGACGGCGCTGGCCGAATACTTTCGTGATCAGGGGCTGCGCGTCGTTCTGATGATGGATTCCTTGACGCGCTTTAGTCGTGCGATGCGCGAGATCGGCCTTGCCGCAGGAGAGCCTCCGACCCGGCGCGGATTTCCGCCCTCCGTCTTTGCTCTGCTGCCGGGTCTGTTGGAGCGGGCCGGCATGGGCGAGCAGGGCTCCATCACGGCCTTTTATACCGTGCTAGTCGAAGGTGACGGCACGGGCGATCCAATCGCCGAAGAATCGCGCGGCATTCTCGACGGACACATCATTCTTTCGCGTGCGCTGGCTTCGCGGGAGCATTTTCCGGCCATCGACGTGCTGTCGAGCCGAAGCCGCGTCATGGATGCGGTCGTGTCTGTGCCGCATCGCAAGGCGGCATCCTTCTTTCGTGATCTGCTCTCGCGCTACGCCGAGGCCGAGTTTTTGATCAAGGTCGGCGAATATAAGCAAGGCGCTGATCCGCTGACCGACCGGGCGATCGCCTCGATTGAGGAGTTGCGGACGTTCCTGCGCCAAGGCCAGGACGAGGCGTGCAAATTTGAGGAGACGATCGCATGGATGTCACGTTTGACCGCCTGAACACCGCTCATGCGTCGAAATTGCGGGCGGTGAAGGACATGAGGGAGCGAAGCGCCCTTCGTGAACTGTCCAACATGGAAGCCAAGCGCCGCATCGCAGGTGAAGCCGTCGAACAGGCTTCCGAGCAGCTTGCCAATGCCGAAAGACACCGCGCAAGGGTCGAAGCCGAGCTTTATCGGGAGATGTTATCGGCCGATGCGATATCCGTCAGCGAACTCGAGCGCCGCCATCATCTTATCATTGGGCGGCTCACAGAGGATATCGCGGCGGCGCAGCTACTTCTTGACAAGGCGCACACCGCTCAAGATCAGGCCGAGGCGGCGGTCCGTGAGGCGCGGACGCTATGGGCCAAACGTTCCGCTGCGTGCCACAAATGGCAAGAGATCGAGCGTGATGTTGAGCGCATCACCAATGCTCATGTTGAAGCCGCGGCGGAAATCGAAGCCGATGATGAGGTGTTGCTTCGCTACCGCAGAGGCGCGCCCGTCCAAGCGGGAGGCGGGCCGAGCTGATGGCCAATTCTCCTTTGCCGGCGTGCTGCGATGGGCAGGCGCCGCCTGCGACACAGAGGCTGGGCGGACCCGTACCATTCAGGCCACAGCTGACCCTATCTCGTGCTGTGGTCTCGTGGCTCAATGAGATCGCAGCTTTCCGCGGACCTCTGCAAAGCCGTTTCGGCGATAAGCCGCTATCGCTGCGCATGGTCCGGCTTGTCTGGCAGGTCGAGCCACCTGAGACATCGATGCTTGACTGCGTCTTTGACGCAGGCGGCGAAACGCTCGTCCTGTCCTTGCCCAGGTCGTTTGCCGAAGCGCTGATTGCGACGGTGCAGAATGGCCTTACCTTACCTTCCGAGCCAACGCGTTCGCTGGTCCTTGAACTCGCGCTAGACCCGTTGCTCTCTTCCCTGGAGCAGCTGATGCAGCTGCATTTGCAGCTTCTCCGCACCGATGAAGCGGCGAAATCAGGTCCATTCCTTGAGTTCGATGTCGCCTATGGGCCGCTCACGAGCAAGGTTCGCCTGCTCCTATTCTCGTCTCTTGACGGTCTGGTTCCGCCAGCGTTCGGCGTCCTAGGTGAATTGCTTGGCCGATTGCCGCGACAGACGCCTAAGCTTCGCCCTGAACTCCCTGTGATCGTTGCAGGCGAAGTTGGCTCGCTCCGCATTACAATCGGCCTTGTTCGTCAAGCCCAGCAAGGCGATGCGCTGCTGCCGGACGCAATTTACCTTGCTCGTGGCCAGATCATCCTCACTGCCGGCACATTGTGGGCCCCTGCGGAGGTTGCCGGCGACCGACTGGTCCTGCGGGCACCATTCCGCTCGCAATCTCACCCCTCGAAAAGTGGACACATGACGACACAATCCCAAGCCCAGCAGCCTCCCTCCGAGGCCGATATCGATAGCCTCGAGATCACACTCGTATTCGAATGCGGCCGCTGGCCGATGCCGATTGGAACCTTGCGGAGCATCAACGAAGGCCATGTGTTCGAACTCGGCCGGTCGCTTGACGGCCCTGTTGATATCCTTGCCAACGGGCAGCGCATCGGCCGTGGCGATATCGTACGGGTCGGCGACGAACTTGCCGTAAGGTTACGCGGCAGGTTGGCGGTCAATGACTGAGATTCAACCCAGCATCCTCGCGCTTTTGGCGATCACGGTCGGTCTCGGCCTGCTCGCCTTCGTCGTCGTGACGACGACCGCCTTCATAAAGGTCTCCGTTGTGCTTTTCCTGGTGCGCAACGCGCTCGGGACACAATCGATACCGCCCAATATCGTCCTGTATGGGGCGGCACTGATCCTGACCGTCTTCATCAGCGCGCCGGTGTTTGAGCAGACCTACAACCGCCTGACGGACCCGCAACTCCGCTACCAAACGTTTGATGACTGGGTGGCGGCCGCCAAGGAGGGGCAGGAACCGCTGCGCGCGCATTTGAAGAAGTTCACTAATGAAGAGCAGCGCCGGTTTTTCCTGTCATCGACCGAACATGTCTGGTCGGAGGAGATGCGCGGCAGCGCCACGGCTGATGATTTTGTGATTCTTGTGCCGTCGTTCTTGATCTCGGAGCTCAAGCGCGGCTTCGAAATCGGCTTTCTTCTTTATCTTCCCTTTATCACCATCGACCTGATCGTCACGACGATTTTGATGGCCATGGGGATGTCGATGGTGTCGCCGACAGTGATATCTGTTCCCTTCAAGCTCTTTTTGTTCGTTACCATCGACGGCTGGTCACGTCTCATGCACGGGCTGGTTTTGAGCTACACGACGCCGGGAGGTTGATCATGAACGAAGCCAGCATCCTCAAGTACCTGAGCGAATCGCTCGTGCTTTTCATGATCTGGGTTCTGCCGCCGCTCCTGGCAGCCCTGATCTCGGGATTGATCATCGGCCTCATCCAGGCGGCAACCCAGCTCCAAGATCAAACCTTGCCCCTGACGGTGAAACTTCTGGTCGTCGTCGCCGTACTCGCCGGGTTCTCTCCGGTGCTCAGCGCTCCGCTCATCGAGCAGGCCGAACGCATTTTCAGCGAGTTTCCTGCACTCACCGCAAGATACTAGCAGGGCTTGGATGGCCGGCCTGTCACCTACAGATGCGCACGCCCTCGTCCAGGGCGGAATCGAACTTATCGCAGCAACCGGCCTGAGCGCGGCCCGCGCCTTGGGCATCATGCTTGTGCTTCCCGTCTTCACCCGGCCGCGCATCAGTGGCCTGATCCGCGGAAGTCTGACGATCGCGATCGGGCTACCGTGTCTGGCGCAGATCAAGCTAGGACTGGAGGCGCTAGATCCGAACACGCGTCTGGTCAGCGTAACCATGCTCGGTTTGAAGGAGGTGTTCGTCGGCCTTCTGCTCGGTATCCTGCTCAGCATTCCCCTATGGAGCATCCAGGCAGTCGGCGACATCATCGATACGCAACGAGGAATCTCCAGCCAGGTCGCAGCAGAAGATCCTGCGACTCACAGCCAAGCGTCGGGGACCGGGCTTTTTCTCGGCGTCACTGCGGTCACGATCTTCGTTCTGGTCGGCGGCCTGCAGACCATGGTGAGCAGCCTTTATGGCAGCTATCTGATCTGGCCCGTGTATCAGTTCCTGCCTGCGGTGACGGCACTGGGAGCAATGGAATGCCTCGCTCTTCTCGATCATATCATGCTGACGACGCTATTGGTCGCCGGGCCGGTGCTGGCCCTGCTGCTGCTGATCGACGTGTCGGTCATGATGCTCGGCCGCTTTGCATCGCAACTCAAGCTGAACGATCTTTCGCCCACGATCAAGAATGTTGCCTTCGGTGTCATCATGGTCAGCTATACCGTCTATCTCCTCGAATACGCAGGAGCTGAAATCCTCACGTCGAACAACGTGCTCGAGTCCTTCAAGAAGCTCTTGAAATGAGCGGCACGAGCGAGGAGAAGAAGCTTCCCCCGACCCCCAAGAAGCTGCGCGATGCGCGCAAGAAAGGGCAGAGCGCGCGCAGCTCCGACCTGGTGAGCGGGGTCAGCGCCTGCGCCGGCTTTTCCTGTCTGTGGTGGAGAGCGGGTGCGATCGAAGACAAGTGGCATGAAACGGTCCAGCTGATCGACAAACTGCAGGAGCAGCCCTTCACGAGCGCGGTTCCGCAGGCGCTCAACGGTTTGCTGGAACTTTCGATGGCAACGGTCGGGCCTTTGCTCGCGGCTGCCGTCGCAGCAGCCCTTCTGGCCAATGTCGTGGCCAACGGCGGTTTCATGTTTGCGTTGGAGCCGCTCAAACCGAAGCTTGAGAAACTGGATCCGATCAAAGGCTTGACGCGGCTTGCATCTAAACGTTCGGCCGTCGAGCTTGGCAAGACGCTGGTTAAGGTGCTGCTCCTCGGGACGTGCTTTTTCCTTACCGTGACCGCAAGCTGGAAGGCACTGGTGTATTTGCCGGTCTGCGGCATGGGCTGCCTCGGAATAGTCTTCACCGAGATCAAGCTGCTGGCCGGGATTGCTGCCGGGGCGTTCCTCGTCGGCGGGTTGGCCGACCTTCTGATCCAGCGCTGGTTGTTCATGCAGGAGCTGCGCATGACCGAAACCGAGGCCAAGCGCGAGAACAAGGAGCAGCAAGGCAATCCGCAGGTGAAGAGTGAACGCAGGCGTCTGCGCCAGGTGTCGGCGAACGAGGCTCCGCTTGGCGTCAATCGCGCCAACTTGATACTAAGGGGGTCCGCAGCCTTGATTGGGCTGCGCTATGTTCGCGGCGAAACCGGCGTGCCGGTTCTGGTCTGTCGGGGTGAGGGCGAAGCTGCTTCCAAGTTGCTAGGCGAGGCACGCGCGCTGCGCCTCAAGATAGTGGATGACGACGTCCTGACACACCAGCTGCTCGGCAAAGCAAGACTCGGCAACCCGGTTCCGTCGCAATATTTCGAGTCGGTCGCAAAAGCCCTTTACGCTGCCGGGCTGGTCTAGAGCGGTTTCCAGCGAGGTGGACGCCGGTTCGCGCGAAGGAAATGCGTCAAACAAGAATCTACAGCTCCGTTCCGATTCAATCGGAACGGAAAAGTCTCTAGACTAGACGGCTTTCGAGCGAAGTTGTGTACCGGTTCGCGGAAGAAAGCGCGCCAGAACAAAAATCCGGCCTGCTATTCAATCGGCACGGGAAATCGCTCGATCATTTTGATCACGCGGCGGCGATGCAACGCCCGTCACCGAGGAGGCTGTACGTCCCTCGTTGCCGCCGCGGGAGCTTCCGACGCGGCCCCATTGCTCTGTCCACCTTCTCCGTTGCTCTTGTTGCCCAGGCCAAACGTGCCATAGCTGGCAACCGGAATGGCGGCGCGATCGCCATTACTCGTCATGACCGAGCGATTGTCCAGCAAGTCGAGCGGATCGTTGACCATGACTGCCAGATTGCTTCTGGTCGAGCAGCCAAGCGTCGGGTCGAACGAATTATCGTTGACCGCAGGCCCGACGATGGAAAGCGACGGACAGACAGGAGGCTGGGCTTCAAAGGTGATCGCCTCGATCCTTACCCCGAAACGGGAGGGCAGATCGAGAGGTGAGGCGGACAGGCGAATATTATAGGGGGCAACGCCCATGGCACGGGCCTCGTGGGCCACCTGTGCAATGAGCCGGGGCGTGCCGGTGACATCGACATGGAGTGCGTCCCGCCGGCCGCCACTTGCACTCGCAATGAAGCTCCGCAGCCGGTGCCTTTCGGAGCCACGAAGGCTCTGTAGGAACAAAACACTGTTCTTCTGCTCCACTTGGATCGCCTGTTCAGCCGGCCCGGGACGGATCGAAGCACTGTTTGCGCATCCGCCCAATGTTGCCGCAACAACGATCAAATGGCACAAATGTCGCAAGGTCATTTGACGATCCTCATTCGATGATAAAGCCGGCGCTGCCGGTCAATCCTGGTGCGCTCGTGCGGGGCGCATCGCGGTCTTTTGGCGGCCGCGCCAGCGTGTTCGTCAAGATGCGGCCCGTGTCTGAGGGCGGTGCTATGCGGTCGGTCGGTGCACTCATCCGGGTCGGGTTCGATCCGGGCCGCACGATGTAAGGCGTGACAATAATAACCAGCTCGGTCTCGCGCTTTTGAAACGATGAGGAGCGAAACAGCGCGCCAAGGATCGGCACGTCGCCGAGCCAGGGAAACTCGCCAATGTCGTTGTTGAAGTTGCGCCTGATCAGTCCGCCGATGGCAAAGCTCTGACCGCTGGCGAGTTCGACCACGGTGCTAGCTCGTCGCGTCGAAAGCGCAGGGACTTCCATGCCATTGATCTTGACTTGGCCTTCGCTCGACAGTTCGCTGACTTCGGGCTTCACACGGACATTGATCTGATTATTGTTGAGCACTGTCGGGACGAATTCGAGGCTCACGCCGAACTGGCGGAATTGGACCGAAACCTGCCGATTATCCTGCATCACAGGAATGGGGAATTCGCCGCCGGCCAGGAAACTCGCGGACTCGCCGGACATCGCCGTCAGATTCGGCTCAGCCAGGATCGAGGCGAGATGCTCGCTGGCGAGCGCGTCCAGAACAGCGCTGAGGTTGGTATTGCCCGCGCTGAACCCGATACCGATCGTGCCGCCGCCGTTCGCCGCGGCGGATCCGCCATCCTTGCCGCTGATAAGGAAAGCGCCGTTTGGGCTGGAGGCCGTGAAGTGGATATTGAGATCCTTGACGGCGCTGCGGGACACTTCTGCGACCCGTACGCTGAGATTCACCTGCAGCGAGCCGGCCACCTGGATCTTGTTGACGACGAGCGCACCCGCCCCGAGAAACTGCTCGGTGACTTTCTTGGCTGTCTCGACGACCTCGGCATTGGGCGCGGTACCGCTCAGGATCGCTCCGCGCGGGGTGTAGCTGACCTGGATCGGATAGTCGCCGACCTCAGCTCGAAGCATGGCTCGCAGGTCCTCGATCGGTTGTGTGACGACCACGCGTAGCTCGGCGAGAGCCTCGCCGTTTTCGTTCAGGGCAAAGAGGCTGGTGCGTCCTGATTTCTTGCCAAACACGAAGATTGTCGTATTTGACGGCGCCTGATAATCCGCAATCGTCGGGTCGGCAACAAAGATGCTCGCCGCCGCAGCGGTCAGATGGATCGTCTTGCCCTGTGAGGAAATCAGGTTCAGCGTGCCGGAGGTGCTGCCGGGCGCGCTACGCGGCGGTTCTGCTTTGCCATCCCGCTTGGTTTGGGCTGCCGCAGCAAGCGGAAATAGCAGAGCAAGTCCGCACAGGACGTAGCAGAGGCGAGGCAAAACGGCAGAGCGCGTTGCCCCAGCTACCATCGACAGCTCATCAGCGCGCGCAGCATTGTTATCGAAATTCAAGGGGTTATTGCTTTCAAGTTGAATCGGCTAAGCAGCCGACGCTGCGCCAATGAGTTCAAGGGTGTAACCGACGCCGCGCGCAGTCTTGATCCTGAGCGTCGCACCCGACTGGCTCAAATGCGTACGCAAGCGATAGATGCCGACTTCCAGCGCATTGGTCGAGACCTCGTCGTCGAACGCATAAAGGCTATCCTCCAGAGATGCGCGCGGCACGGTACGACCGGCACGGTTGAGCAAATGTTCGAGAATGCACACTTCGCGGCGGGCAATCCTCAGTATCCGACCGCCGACCGCGACTTGCCTCGCGATCGGATCGAAATGCAGATTGCCGAATGTCACGACCGGCGCCGTCATTTGCGTTGACCGCCGCAGAATAGCTCGCATGCGCGCGATGAGTTCTTCGGTCGACACGGGTTTGGGGAGGAAGTCGTCCGCACCCGCGTTAAAGATCGCAATCCGCCGCCCGAGGTCGTTGAGGCTGCTCATCATGATGGCCGGCATTGAACATCCCTCGCGCCGGAGCTGCTTCAGCCAGTCCAAGCCGTCTCCATCGGGCAAAACCAATTCGAGCAAAAGAATGTGGTAGTTTGCGCAATCCAGCGCGGCCGACGCCTCGTCCAGCGTGCGTGTCACGTCAACGGCAAACCCGCAATCAGGAAGCGCTTCCTTCACAGCACGGGCAAAGTCCGCTTGATGATCAACCAGGAGAATTCGCATTTCATCGCCTCTCGTCCATCCGCGCCAAGACCTTAGGCGCGTCACGGTTGGCCAAGAGGTTCGATGAAGCTGACCGGCGCCCGCTTCGGCATGAGCGGCAATGTCCGGCGGCGAGGAAGCAGAGCATGGTGACGGACGATCAATCCCGGTGAATTCCTTGTCACCGGGTTGGAAAGCGCAGTGGACCGCTGGGGGCTGCATGCGTCATCGGCGATGCCGAGCAGACCCCTTGGATCGAAAAGACTTTCGAAGTCATTCACGAGGGCAGAAGTCGTCGCAACAGTTTGACGCCTGTGCGCATCGATCGCGTCCGTGTTTGCACGTAATGCACAGCAGCCGTCGATCCTAATAGCGCTGGGCCGCGCAATCGACATCGACACCCAAGCGCAGGAGCGAGCGGATGGAGTCGTGGCTGAATAGTCTAGCGAAACCGGCATTGGGAACTCCCACTTTTCCCCAGTCCCGCGGTCAGTTCTTGCTATGCTGTCTCGCGACAAGGCAAGCTGTTCCGCGTGAAGACAGTTTCACGCTACGCGTCTGGACGATGTCTCCAGAGCTGCGTTGCGCGGCGAACGAACGATGATGCGGCCTCCTGGCTACTGAAGCGGGCTTTCCCTAGCCGGTGATAGACGCGCAGGACGCCGACGCTCGAAACCTTCGGTCAGCTCCGATGCGTGATCCCCTCGAAAGTAGCGAACGAGAGACGGAGGGGACTGCCGCATTTCTGGGCGATAGCCAATCTGGTTGATATTGCTACGCCAGTTGCATCTCCTCACTTGCAATGATCGACTGCAAAGTAATCGAAGCGCGAATTTGGAGCTACGTCGTGCGCGGTTAGGCCAAGGCAAACAGAATCCGAGTTCTACTCGGCCGCTAAATTCTGCTCGGGCCGCAACAGGAGTGGCGCGCGCTTCTCTGTTCTGCACAGAGACGGTGCGGAGAGCACGTCGTCCACAGTGGTGATCGACCCGCGCGATGGGGCGGAGCGGAGCGTCGTTAAGTTTGAGAGACGTTCGCAATTCTTGCTACCTGTCAGGAAGTGTTCGCGCGCGGGTTCGGTGTCGCGAAGCTGTCGGAAATCCTACAATCTGACGTCAGGTGAGGATCAAGTGTCTTTAACAGTTGGTTACGAGTACCCTCCATCTTGTGCGCGTCTTGACTCGGTCACGACACAGTTTGAACACCGTCATGGCCTTATGGGTCGCGGTCGCTCTCGTGGTCTCGAAGGTTGTGAGCATTTCGCCTCTCCAAATTCTGCGAGGTGCAGCTTCAGCTGTAGCGATAGCGTGAGCTAGTTGTTCCCGCTGCGCGTTAAGGCAAGCCATAACGCGCGCGAGCATGAGATTGCCTGGTAGCCTCAAACGTGGCGATTGGCAGGCGGACCATGGCCGGCCGAGATGGGCTGATCTGACGCATAGCGCTTAACGTCGTGGGGGGCAGACGCGCGGTTGCCAAATCGAATTGACTGGCAAAGGATTGAAGAGACGGTCGACTGTCACACCACGTTCCTGAATGCTGCTCCAAAGACTGCGGCCGACTATGCGGGCTTTGGGCGGGATCGGAAAAATCAATTGTTTTGATGGAACGCATTCAAGCGACGGATAGGCGCGGCGCTCGCCGCCGCCTGCCATACCATGGGTGATGCAGCTTTTAGTGCGCTGGCCATGCGGTCGCGTCCACCGGTCTTCTGGTTGAACGCCTCCTGCGTCAGGCCAAGCCGGCCATGGGTAGAGGCGGAGTTTTCACCGGCTCAAGCCAGGCAATAGCCGAAAAACACGAATGAGCACCGCCAAAGAATCACTTGGAAGAGCGAGTTGAATGGGCTCCGGGCGTCGAGTTCGCTCTCATAACGGCGCCGATTGAGGCATTTGATAGCTCGAGGCGCAGGCTGCTCAAGCTATTGTTCGTGAAGCCTGCGCGCGTCCTTCAACTCGTCCTTAAGGGAGCGTCGCGGCAAGTTGAGCGCGCGCGCTGACGAATGACGTGGCTGGATAGGGACTGGTTTCCGGGACCCTCACGTGCGGCGCGGGCGAGGACGTAGCAGTCGTATAATTTTCCGGAAGGGAGGTAAGGTAGACCGAATTCAATTCGTCTGGATCCAAATCATCTAGCTGCTGCTCAAAGCTTGCCTGCTCCTCGGAGCCGGATGCCGGTGTGCTAATTTGTACGCTCAGTTCGTTTGGCTGCCGGTCCGTCCGATGCGGCTGCTGCAGCACGTCCTGAAGCTCAAAGCGAGCGTCTGGAGCATCCCGTGGATCAACATTCATTTCTCTCTCCCCTCGAGTGCCGGCTGCTAGTGTAGATTGTTGCAGGTGCAGCTTTCGAGAAGCTGACGGACCAGGCGGTGAGCCAGTGTCGGTTTGACGGTCACCGGCTGAGTTCAGTGAGGCGAGCGCTGAGCCAGGTGGAAGCGGCGCAAATCGATGGATCACAAATCGGTGCTGCTTTGTGCGGTCTGCCATTTGTGACGAGGCCGAAATTGGAGCCTTGACGAGCCTTTTCACCGCGCGGAGCGAGATTCGCTTCATTGTTGGTCTGTCGTCTGAGTGGCAAAGAGCCGTTGCCAGGGTATCAAGGTGGACAAGCTGGCAGATGTGGCTGGTCTAAATGTTCGTTGGAAATCGTTCGTTTACGCGCACGTGAGGAACCGCATCGTCGCGATCGTCGTGGCATCCAATCGTATGGGTCTCCATTGGATCAGCGCGACCGCTTGCCGTTTGTGGTTTCCGAGCGGCTGCCACTTGATCAAAATCGCTCCAGCGATGTCGCACGAGGATAGGCCGCTTTAGCAAACCTGACCTACGAGGTTGTGAGGTGGGGATAGCCGCCAGAGCCACTTGCGCCTGGTTGCGACAGGTTGTTTTTGTCGCAGGCGCGCGTGTGCTTGATGTCTGGTTTCCGCCAAACGGCTTGCGAGCACGGCATCTTGCCACGTGTGATCAGTGGTACTTATCGAGGGAGAAGAGCATATGAAGTTTATTGGCAAAGGGCTGGCGATCCTGCTCTCATTGCTTTCGGCCATGAGCGTGAGCACGATGGCGAGAGCCGATGAGCCCTCGCCGAAATACACTGAGGTGCTCAATGCTCTGCAGGCCGGCAAGAACGTGAAGCTCATCCTGGACATGAGCCGCTGTGCTGCCGCGGAGGGTGGCAAGCCAGCTTCGGCGACACAGGCCGGTCTGGTCATCAATGCATTCAGGGTGACCCCGCAGAACGGAATCAGCTTCGCCAATGCGCACCAAACGGTGGACAGCTCCGGACATGCGGTGACCGAATACATTCGCCATAGCCTCAGCCGCGAAGGTAAGCTCACGGTGCGGGCCGCAAAGCTTGTCGTCGGGACCACCGAACTCGTGAACCAGGGCGAATTCATCTGTGAACTGCCGGATGGCGCAAAGTTCATCTGGTAAACGAAAGAGTACAGGGACGGGGATGCGCTTGGAGACCTCGATCCTTTAGCCGTGCGGGTATCTTCGCAAGCCACGCGGATAATATCGATCATGAGAGACGGCCAGATTGTTTCTGGCCGTCTTTTCCGCGAGGCTCATCGAGCCGCTCGGACTTGTTGCAGTCGCTCAAGGTACCGAGCGAATACCCGCCACGACAGCGGGGTCCCGGTCCTGAAGATAACGAGATCGGAGCAAGCGGAGAAACCGCTGCTACAGCGTTGGCCGTTTGATGGCTCGTGGCCCTTCCTTCGCAGCTACTCGTGCGAAAATGCTCCCGAATGAACCACGTCAAGGAAAGCCTGGCTGCGCTGCACCTCCGAGCAGGAGTTGGCCCGCACGCTGAAGTGTCCCTTCGTTCAAAGCCGCATGCTGAGCAACCACGAAGCTGTCGCACATCGCGCGCGCCAGATTGCTCGTCGTGTACAGTGAGCCAGTGCCGGCGAGACGGCTCGCGATCTTACAGACCTCGGCGCTTTGAAGCGCGGCGTTAGTCGCGGCGAGCCGCATCAGCGTCGCCGTATTCGGATTTACCGCGTCATTGAGCGCCTCGTTCCACAGCTCATCGGTAGCCTCATAGAAGAAGGACCGCGCGGAACGCAGCATAGCCTCGGCTCTGGCCGCTTCTAGTTGGATGTAGCCCCGCTCTCCCATCACAGGCGCTCCGGTGATCGAGGCGCGGTTCCTGCTCATAGCGATCACCTCGTTCAGTGCGGAGCGCGCAATACCGACGCCAACGATCGCATGTGCCTGGGCGGCGAACGTCACTGACGGATAACGGTAGATCGGCCGGTCGAGTGTCGGCGAGCCGCCGCGGACCAGGGTCCATTCCTCCGGCACGACGACGTCTTCGATAACTAAGTCATGGCTGCCGGTTCCCTGCAGCCCAATGACGTCCCAATTGGGGCGGATAGTTACCTTTTCGGCCGGCACTACGGCTACACGCGGAAGGTCGCCGATGGGATCGTCTTCCACCCTGATGCCGACGCCGATCAAAGCCGCCCCGGGCGAGCCGCTGGCAAATGGCCACACGCCGTTCACGACAAATCCGCCGGCACTGCGCCTGGCGGCCTGTAGCGGAAAAAGCGCAGCCGCGTACACCACATCGGGTCCATTCGCATAGACTTTGGCGAGTGTTTCATCCGGAAGAGCAGCGAGATTGCAAGCCCCATCACCGAAGCTGGCGACCCAACCGGCCGAGCCATCTGCCTCGGAAATGCGCTCGATCAGCTGACAGAACGCGGCCGGCGTTTGCTCCTCGCCGCCGAAACGCTTGGCGACCATAGCTCGATAGACGCCAACTCGTTTAAAGCCATCGATTATGTCGCCTGGAATTTTTTGCGCGACCGCGAACGTGTTTCGACGGCTTCGGATCTCGGCGAGCAACGAGGAGAGGTTATCCCCGCTGACAGGCTCGACGTCGGCTTCTGACGGGATCATCTCTGGAGAAGCGTTCATAAATTCTCCTTGGTGCCTATACGGGTGCTACTGCGCGCCATTGACGAAGAGCGGATATCCTTCCAGATCGTAGATGCGGCGGATTCGTCTTGGGAACATAATCATTGCGCAATATCAGACGGTTGGAGGCTCGCATTGCGAGATTGCATTTTCGTGGGTGACCGCAGCGCATGATTTGTCTGGTCTTCTCGAATTAGGGGCGGTCGCTTTCGTTGCCAGGCTCACGGCCGATCACGCCCGCGAACTGCTGCTGGCGACCCAACCGAGCGGCACGCATCTGCCATCTTCTCAGCAATCGGCGTGCCAATGAGATATCATCTGGCACCCTTGCCGAAGAGACGCAGACTACGTGATACGCTCTGAGCTTCGCGGCTCCATGTCCGACTTCTGGCATAGGACGTTGTCAAACGAACACGACGGGCGGAGCAGGACGGAAGCAGGCCTCGATTTCCAATTTCGACCGCTCGGAGGTCCAAGTGATCCGATAGAAAAAGCTGTCATTGCTTTTCGAGTTGAGACTCCGCAGCGGTATAGGCCGAGCAATCGTTAGATGGTCTCTCGACGAAGGGATCACAAGCGACTGTGTGCTGGAATCTCTTTGGCTGCGTATAGCCAATAACCATCCATATGATTTTCGTCGATATGGGTCGACTTCGGCCCAAGACCCCGACGCATCCGACCGGTTATACCTCATCCTGCAGTCGTCTCCTTGCCGTGGAGGTACCGCGACAGAGAGACGTGTTGTTCGAGATCGAGCTCCCCATAAATGTTGTAGTGCCGGGGGCGCATTTCAGGTTCGACAGATGTGGACCCGGCCTCCAATCGAGACCTTTAATGCGAGCAACCGCCAAGCTGTTCCTGCAAAGACATTCAACCTAGCATCAGAAACCGTGAAAGTTAGCTGCCGAATGCGATGCACAAGGCGATTGAAATCGTTGAGCTTAAGAATCGTGCGGGCGCTGGCCGCATTGGGGTTTGCTCACTGGTTAAGCTGTCATTCGGATGCGGTTCTAACATCTCTGAAAGCGAAAGCTCCGACCTAGGCTCGGAAGGCTTGAGCAGCTGTCCGAGCCGCCGAGCACCTCGTTCAGCCAAATTGTGGCCGATGGAAGAGAAGAACGCGGCCTCCGGGCAGGCTTTCGGCCGTGTAGGGCTGACCGTGGATTAAAAATCGTGTCATTGGGACATACTCGCTCGGCAGAAGACCCAGATTTTGGAGCATGTCGATCACGGCAGGCGAAGCCTCTTGGGGGCCGTGCCTCCAGTCGTGGGGGAACAACTCTCCGATTTCAGGCACTTGCCGGAGCGGCTGATGGCCCGATGCCTGCGCCGCAGACGGCGTTGGAGGGTTTGCCGCCGCCTTTCGCAATTCGAGCGACGCGGGCGGATCAAACCCGGGTAGAAGGCCGCCGTACGTATGCGCGAGAGGCGTCGGCGTCAAAAGCGCAGCGTCACCCAGCAAAGCGAACTTGGGGTGATGAATGAGTTGAACGTCGTTGGATCCGCTCGGTCCCAACACAGCCGTGTAGCGTTCGCCGCCAATCTCATAGTTCATGATCGGATGTTCCACATTAGGCAAGAAGTCCCACTTGCCCAGGGTGGATAGCATCATGTCGGGCGCCAGCTGCGTGCCATGGGAAAAGTCCCTTGGCACCGCGAATGAAACATCAAACGTGTCACCGGCAGCGGGAGACCGCAGATGGATAAGCTGAACATCATTGCGCCCTCCCGGTCCTAACACGGCCGTATAGCGCTCACCGGCAATGTCGTAGGTCTGTACCCGCTGTGCCGAGTCGGGCAACAGACCCCAGTGGCCCAATTTGGAGCGCATCATATCCGGCGCGGACTGGTTGCCGTGGGAGAAGTCGTCTGGAACGGCCCAGGAAGCATCAAAGCTTTCGCTGCCTGGGGGAGACCTCGTGGCGAGGATAGCACCGCCTTGGTCCATCATCCCTGCAAGGTACTCTTCAGAGGCAGGATTCTGCGGCCGCGAGCTCGGCTGTGAGGGGAGGACATCGAAAAACTCTTCCCCACGGACACTTTGCATCCCTGGGCGGTCAGGCGAGCCCACTTCCCGCCAAAACTCCGGTACAACAAGACGGTCCGCGGTCGCAGAGCCCTCCCGATCCGCGGCATCGAAAAGATCTTCCTGGGCAAAGCTTTGCATGGGCGAGGGGACGACTGAACTTGGCGGCGGCCACAGTTCAGGTGCATCGAAAGTTGTGCCTGCCGGCGCGTCCTCTCGATTCACGGCATGGAAAAGCTCACTCTCGTCGACACTTTGCGGGTTAGAGTGGCCGGCGGAGCTCATCGTCGGCCAAGACGCCGATGCATCATAGGGCATGGCTGGCAGCAGGCTCTGGCGATCCGCGGCATCGAAATGCTGTTCCTGAACGAAACTTTGCACGGGCCAGGAAGCGGCATCGCGCATTCCCTGCCAAAGCAGCGATGCATCGAAGCTGGAAGGCGTAAGCTCGCCGCTCCGCTCCGCGGCGTCGAAAAGCATGTCCTGGGTTACACTTTGGATGGGAGAATAAGTGGCTAAACCCATTTCATGCCAACCCTGCGGAGCATTGAAACCGTCAGCCGCCAATGCGCCCCGATCCGCAGCGTTCCCAAAAGGCTGCTCCTCGAGAACCTGCAGCGGTGAATGGGCGGCTGGCTGCGTCGGCAGGCGCGAGCTGGCTGCTCCCAAATTGTTCGGCCCGATGATCGCGCGATAGTTGCTGAGCCTGTTCAAGGCGTAGACAAGTTTATCGTCATCCCGAAACAAAGCTTTGGCATGACCGAGCAGCGCTTTGTCGCTGAGTTTAGCCATTGACAGGGGTCGCAGTGCTGCCGCTAGCTTCCGGAGACTGCTAGCATAATTTCCGGCCGTTTTCGCGTCGATTGCTCGACCGAAGCCTGCCTCAGCGGCCTCCCTGATGAGCCGTTCATCTTCCTTGGAAGGACGGTAATGTGCTTTGGTGGGCCTCGCGATGGCGTCAGGCTCGCGGTAGCGGCTGACCATCAACAATGCTGGAGCGATGACTTTGTCCGTTGGCAGCAGCTTCTTGGCATAAGCGAGCAACGTATCGTCATTGAGCTCAGCAATTGATTTACCTGACTGCTTCAGCAACTCGGCCAATTTGCGAAGTCGGCGATCATAAATGCTCACGGTGGTAGAACCCGGCGGTGGCCCTCGCTCGAGGGCAGCGCTGGACGCTGCCTGGATCAGGCGATCGTCTTCCTCAGAGACATCATAAAGCTCTCGGTGTGGATATATAGGGCCAGCCTGACCCGCTTCCCCCAAGTGCTGCTCAAATTCGGCTTGCTGCCGTTGCGGTTGCTCCACCGTTGCTTCGGACGCAGCGGGTCCGGTATCGGCTGGGTTGATATTGTTGAATCGGTCCATGGTCTCGTCTGCTGGTGTCGCCCTCGTGTTCTCTCGCTAGTACCCTCAGCTTTCCAAAACCTGACGTGGGCTCGCCAGATGTAGGAATCAATGGGAGTCGGCAAATGCCTTCTCCGAGGTGCTGCTGCGTGGTGCCCTCAAGATAAAGTTGGCGACAAAGAGGGGAGGAGCACGGCAATTGGCCAACGCACTTGCCTCCTTTGAGGAGAAGAGCAAGTGCACAATGTTGGAGTTGATTTCTATTGCCGCCAGCCACGATGTGTAGGTCGAGATCATTCATGATGATGGACAGAACGAGTTCGTCGGATGCACGGCAATCCCAAATCGCACGGCTTGTGGGAACTGACGGCACCCGCGCCGCCGAATACGGGTCCTCTTGTAGGCGATGCGAGAGCTGATGTCGTCGTGATCGGCGGTGGATACACCGGTCTCTCCGCAGCCATTCACCTCGCGAAGGCTGGCGCGCGCGCCGTCGTGCTGGAGGCATACGAAATTGGGTTCGGTGGTTCTGGGCGCAACGTTAAGTTCGTCAATGCGGGCATGTGGGTCATGCCCGACACGCTCTCGGGTACGCTTGGCCCTCCGTTTGGCGAACGGCTCATCGAATTGCTGGCTGGAGCACCGTAAGAGGTTTTTGAACTGATCGAGAGAGATGTGGTCGACTGCGAAGTTGAGCGCGCGGGGACCCTGCATTGCGCGGTCGGCCATAGGGGCTTGCAGGAAATCCAGATACGTGCCGAGCAGTGGCAAAAGCGCGGTGCTCCGGTCGTCGTGCTTAACGCGGAGGAGACCCGCAGAAAGATTGGCGGAGGCAACTATACTGGCGCGATGCTAGACAAGCGCGCCGGTACAATACAGCCGCTGGCCTATGCGCGGGGTTTGGCGCGCCTTGCGCTTGCAGCGGGCGCGAGGATATTCAGTCGGACTGAGGTTCTCACAGTCAGCGACATGGGTTTGTGCTGGAGGGTCGGCACGGCTATGGGATCCGTACGTGCTGAGTGGGTGGTCGTCGCCACCGACGCTTACGGGAACAGACCTTGGTCGCAGGTCCGTCTTCCTTACTTCAATTTGGCCACGCGGCCGTTGTCAGATCGTCTCAGGACCTCAATCTTGCCCGAACGGCAGGGAGCATGGGACACCAGCGCGGTCCTTTCCTCGTTTCGCTTCGATCGGTCGGGCCGTCTGGTGTTCGGCAGCGTTGGCGCTTTACAGGGGATCGGTGCCTTGGTTCACCGAGCCTGGGCGATCAGATCGCTTCGCAGGCTGTTTCCGCAGCTCGATGAGCTTGAGTTCGAAACCGGTTGGTTCGGGATGATCGGCATGACTTCGGACCACCTGCCGCGCTTTCACAAGCTCGACCGTAACCTCGTCTCCGTCGGCGGCTATAACGGACGCGGGATTGCACCCGGGACCGTCTTCGGCCGTGTGTTGGCGTCCTACGTCCTCGGCCACCTTGCAGAAAAGGATCTACCACTTCCAGCGGGGCCTGTTGAACATCGGCGGTTTCGTGCCGCCCGTGAGGCCCTCTACAGAGCAGGCTCCCAACTGGTTCACCTCGCTGGAGCGCGTCTCTGATCCACCTAGTGGCAGTCGTATATCCGATCAAGGCGAGTTTCCCCGTTGGTATGGCCATTTCCGGCACGTAGCGATCTACGTGAATTCTTGACATCCGCAGTCGCGTGGCCCTGCCGTCAAGCTTGTTGGTCGGCGTCCATACGCCGTCCTGACGTCTGCGGATTGGCAAACTCGCACCTCCTGCAGAGCAGAAAACCAGCCATTCCGTTCATGCGATCGACGACTTCGCGAAAGATTGTTCCTTCAAAGAGATGTTCGTACTCGTCGCGCAAAAGATTGCCCAAGACATGACGCCGCTCGAAATCCATGCAGCACAGAGTAACATCGCCGTTTGGAAGAAGGATATTGCGATATTGTTGTTTGCCAAGACATGTCAAGGCTCCGATGACCGGCCGTCGTGGTTTGATGATATCCGGATCGAGACGTCCTCGCGTGCTGCTCAGTGGCCGCAAGCGCTCAAGCTTTTTAGCGGGAATGATGTCGGCGAGAGCGGGATGGATTGTGCCCAGCACGACGAATCGAATTGAGGGAATGTTCGCCTCGAGAAGTTGGCCCATGACGTTGAGATAGGACTTTCCAACGAGGCGTCTGTTCATATAACTGCCGTCATCAGGAACATGGACGACGAAAGCCCTAAACTGGAGCATTTGCAAGCGCCGGACGTCACTCCCGTTCATCCCGACAAGGGTCGTGAAAATTCGGATGTCATGGCCGCGTGCGTAAGCATGCTCAACCATGCTGGTGCACGACGGATGCAGCCAAGGCTCCGAGTAGCCGGCAAAACTGATGTCGGTAGCCGTGGGCACGCGTGCCAAACATCGCTCGAAATCGTGCAGGCCAAGATGCTTCGCTAGAGACACAGGTCTTTGACGATCGGCGAACTTGTCCTGGGAGCAATATGAACATCTGACGATGCATCCTGCGGTCGTGGTTATCTCCAACACCCTGCGACCAGGATTGACGGCGCGTAAGCTTTGTAACACCATGGGATATGCCATCATTCTGTCTGGTCCTTTCAGGTGCCGGAGAATTGGAGAAAGAGCGCAGCATTTGGTGCGCAGCGGCTTGCCTTGCTTCTCACGGATTGCAAATCCAGGATAGGTCGTTTGGCGAAACGACCTAGACCAAGATCCTGCCTCAACGCTAACAACGCGCTGAGTTCGATAATGCTCAAGCAAGGTGGGGCTGATCTGGCGCGTCAACTCCTCCTCTCCGCCACAACCGCCACTTGGTACCGTTGGCCGTCATTGGCATCATAGTTTCGTTTCGCACAACTTGATGCTGGACTCGGTAACCTCGGTGGGGACGCTTACGCAATCCTGGCGAAGCGGAACGAGTATCTGACCGCCCGCCCCATCGGGACTTCGTATTTCCTCTTGACGGGCGGCGCGGACCCGAGGCCCTCTTTTTTATGTCAGGCGGAGCGATAGCCCTCCCGAATGGCCCCGACGATGTGAACGTGATGGCGCGGACGATCAATCATCGCAGCCCTCGACGGCAGTTGTCCGCGAGAGCTTCCCGTCCCGCCCAAATGCAAGTTGCTGGTCAGGATGATGGATGAAGCAGCCTTGTTGCATACCGATGAACAAACTTGCTGTTCCCGGCGGAGCGGCGGTAACCGTTTTCGTGGGCAGGATCAGCGCGGGCGGTGGTCACCGCACGATCCAGCGCCAAGCAAGGAATTGAGTGCGGCCGTTAGGAGCTGAAGACTTCGCATTTTGGCCTCTTAAAGAGGGGGGAGCTGCGGTCGCATTGCGTCCTGTTTGATAGCTTGAGCAGCCACTGGCTGGAGCATTAGGCACCGCTTACGTAGCGCGGATGGTTCTCATCGCCCCACTGGCGCAAACGGAGTTAGAAAGTCAATACGATACTTACCTGCCGGAAATGGTAGGGGTGACTGTCCGGTTTTTGCGATATTCTGCTGGAGCAGCGACCCGCTCGCAACCGGCACGCCACGGCAGCTCGAAACTATCGATCGCGATCTGTGGATCCCTCATCTCTTGAGAGAGCAAAATCTGCGGAGACGATCATGAAAACGCAATTGGCGGACTTTCGAGCCGACGACGACGCCTCCAATGTCCCGCTGAGCAAGCTGGATGTGAGCGAAGCCAAGCGCTTTCAAGACGATAGCATATGGGATTACTTCGAGCGGCTGCGAAGGGAAGATCCCGTCCACTACTGCCAAGAAAGCCTCTATGGTCCATATTGGTCGCTAACGAAATACCGCGATATCGTAGAGGTAGATACCAATCACAAGATATTCTCGTCGGAGCGGGGTGTTACCATCGCCGACGTGCCTGACAAGCACTGGACGCAAAGTTTCATCAAGATGGGTCCTCCTAAGCATCGCGAGCAGCGTGATACTGTAAGTCCGATCGTCGCGCCGGAAAACCTGACGAAGCTCGAAAGCTTGATCCGCCGTCGCGTCAGAACGATTCTGGACGGCTTGCCGCGCAACGATGACTTCAATTGGGTGGATCGGGTCTCCATCGAGTTGACGACGCAGATGCTTGCTACGCTATTCGACTTTCCATTTGAGGATCGGCGGCTCTTGACCTATTGGTCGGATGTGGCTGTTGCAATTCCGAAAACCGGCCAGCCCGTCGACAGCTGGGAGAAGCGAAGTGCGATTTTGTCTGAGTGCTTGGCGTGTTTCGCGCGGCTTTGGAACGAGCGCATCAATGCCGAGCCGCGTCTCGACCTGATTTCAATGATGGCGCACTCGCCTGCAACGCGACACATGGAGCCGAGCGAATTTCTTGGCAATCTAATTCTTCTGATCGTGGGTGGGAATGATACAACGCGCAATTCGATTACCGGCGGTCTTCTGTTCATGAACCAGCATCCCTCCGAGCTGCAAAAGCTACGCGATAATCCCAAGCTGGTCTCAAGCGCCGTGTCCGAGATTATTCGGTATCAAACGCCCATCGCACATATGCGCCGCAACGCCACGGCCGATATCATCGTAGGTGGGAAACATATCAGGAAGGGCGACAAGGTCGTCATGTGGTATATTTCTGGTAACCGGGACGAAGAGGTCATCGAGAATGCCGATAGCTTCGTCATCGACCGCAAGAACGTGCGGCAACATCTTTCGTTCGGATTCGGGATCCATCGCTGCGTTGGGCGACATCTTGCAGAGCTGCAGTTGAAAATCCTCTGGGAAGAAATCTTGAAGGCGCGGCTGGAGATCAAGGTTGTCGGCGAACCCGAGCGAATTGCGTCCAACTTTGTCCACGGGTATTCCGCTCTTCCTGCGCAGATTGCAGCTTAGGTCGTGATGCTCCGGCTACTAGCAGCCGCTCAGCTGCGCGGTCTCGTCTCACTGTTTGACCACTCTCCGCCGCGCAGGACCGAAAGCGGTGATCCGCGCGAGGCGTCTCGGGAGCCGGGTGGCTTTCGGCAAACGTTGAGCGCCTGCGACAAGCGACGAATGGAGGTGCTCGAGGGCGTCGGCTTTTCCTGCTGGCTGAGGCAGGCCAGAGACCGATCCCAGATTGGAAACAACCTTTGACAGCAATTTCGATGTGTCAAGCGATGAGCTCAACATTGAAGATTGTAGCGGTGGGCGCGATTTTCTTTGGAGAAGCGCTTTCGATCATTGCAGAGTTGGTTGCCTCAAAGCAATTCGGAAAGGACGGCGGCGATTTGACAACTCTCCTGCCGATGTTCCTGCTGATAGCGTTCGGCGGCATCCTTCTCGTCTTCGGATATGCACTGGGTTACATGTATCTTGAGAATATCTGGGTCATCATCGCGACATCGGTGGGAGCAATTTTAGTGGTGGAACCGATTCTCACGCTTCTGCTGTTTCGAGACGTGCCGACGGTAGGTTCGCTGATCGGATTGGCGCTCGGTGTGCTTGGCACGCTCGCCGCGTTATTTTTATGAGCATATTCCAAGTACGCCTAGATGGGCAGCATCTCGGCGGTTCTATCCTGAAAAGGACTTGCACAACGTCCGTTCTGCTCAATTCGAACACGAGAAAAAGAGGTTGTTACGACGCACCGTTCCAATCGAGCCACATCTACGTATCGTTGGATCGGTAAACTCTTCTGGTTGGATCCGTAAACTCTCGGTCGAACAACGGCATCTCTTTCCCGGTTAGCAAGAGGTTCGCTGCTGCCGAAAGTCTGCAAATCGACATCCTACCGGTACTTCCTTTGCCGCAGTCCTCCAGTCCGTTCCACGGTTCGGCATGCTAGACAGCCTTCGGTATTCGGGAAGGCACTGGCAGGGCTATGCCCTAGACAAGCCGCCGCCATCGCCGAGTCCTTGAGGGATCGCCGTCACTGCCATAACGCGCAGCCTGGCAGTGCGCATTTCTATTGGTCACGGCGAGGCAGCGCCGAATGCGGACACGCGTTACAACCGAGCCTCCCGCGCCTCATGGGTCATCCCTATTGCTGCCTCCAGCGCCACAACAGCTTCCATGAAATTGGAACTCGGGCGGCCGGGGGTTTCTTTGTGCATCCGCAGAGCATCCTTCGTCAGCCAACCGTCAGCCAGGCGGTCTATCCAGGGAGGCTGCGCATTGTTGACCGTATGGGAGATGGACATGACGGGCATTGGCCGACCTGGCGAGCCGTACGTTGGGGCTACAGGAGCCGACAGCACGTCGGGATCGAGTAGTACGCCTTCGGCGCCCAATTTTGTCCCTGCGTTTGTCCCTGCGGAAGGCAACCGGGTTTTCGACTCCGTCGTGGAGCGGATGCGCTTAGCGCCTGAAGATAGAATGGCGACGCTCGCGAGCCTGCCCTCAGGTTCGGGTGTGGCAGTCCCCATTTCCTCAAGTGGTGAGGGGATCAACGCAGCGAAACGAAATATGGACGGCCTGCTTGAGGAACTTGATGCTTGCCACAGCGCTGCCATGGGCGCTCAGAGCTCGTCTGAGGCGCAAGAGTTGATCGATCAGGTTGTCAAAGCGGGCGCAGCAGTTCTGGACTACTACGCGGGCCTTCCCCCAGATGTGACGCGCGGCATTCTTTTCGACGATCAGGCTCGCCGAGTTCGTGACCAGACGCTGGATGCGGGGAACCAATGCAACGCGCTGGCCGCGCCGACTATCTACGCCTTGGAGCAGAGTAGGAAGAATGCAGGAAAGATACTCGAGCGGATGCGCCAATCCAATGCTCCGCCCGACCACCTGATCCGAACGGCTTCTAGTGCGGCGAAACACTATTTGGCCTGCACGGATTGGTGGGGAAAAAAGGCATTGCGCTCCGAACGGATGCAGTCCGTCTGCGCAGCCACTGCCAACTTGCCAAGTGCAACGGCCGAAATACGACAGGCGGAACAGGCGACACTACGGCTGCACACCGGCTGGGCACTGTATACGAAGTGCGTGCATCTGCAGTCGCAGGTCGCTCTCGCGCGGGTCATGATTGAGTCGCAGGCGAGCACGCTCGACCCGGCCGTCAGGCAAATCCTCTTGGGCGAGAACGGTCGGGCACGTCTACTCGGAACCTTCATGGAGGATGTCATTCCGGCATTCCTCTCAACGGGCGACGCTGTCCTGAAGAGCAAAGGGCAAGCCCTCGATGCAGCGCACTGCGCCGTTCTGGAAGGGGTCATGGAGCGCCTATCGGAATTTGCGTCGGCGTTGCCCAACATGGTTGCCGAGCTAAGGAATAAGGGAGCAAGTCCCGAGCTTCCGTTGGAACTGTTGGATCAGATCGTGGAAGGAGCGTGGGTCACTGCCCATGAGGTTATGCGCCTCCTGGCAGTGCAGCCGAAGACACCAGCCATCATTGCACCGCCAACGGAGGCTGGCCTTGCGATACCGGCCGACGCCGCCGGCAGGGCCCCGGCGGCCGAAGACAGTCCAGCGCGCAGGAAAGGGAAGGGCAAGCGCAGGCAGGCCGGAGGTGCGGGGAGTTCGGCAGCCGGGCGGCGTCCCGAGCCGCAGCCCGCTATGCCCGACGCTGACACGGCGCGAGCCGCCAAGGTCATTGTGCTCTCGGATCTGGGCACGAAGAAACTCGCGAGTGCGGAGGAGGCGCATGCGAGGGCGTCATCGTCGGCGAGGGGACACTTGGCGATATGGCAGGCTCCGCCATCGAAGGAGGCACTGACACGCCTGCTCGAGCGGTTGGACGAACTCTTGCAATTCGATCTGGGCAGTCAGCAAAGAGCCGTTTCGCAAGCGCGCCACATGAAGCCGGAAGATGCCGACCACGTCGTGGACACCGTGGTCGAGCGGCTGCAGAGCCAATCTGCGGAGATAGAGGCGTGTGTAGCCGCGCTCGACGAACCTCGCCGACGCGGCCTACTCACGCCTGTGCAAGTGCCGGAAGTGCACGACAAAATAGTCCGCCTCAAGGCGATGTTGTCGGAGGTTCAGGGGCAGATACATGCTTTGAAGGCACGAAAGGCGTCGATCGAGATCGATTGCATGAAGACCTACGCGTTCCCCTCGCAGAAGTACCTCGAACGGTTGCAGACGGCCGAAGAGTTGGCTCCCTTGGAGCCACCGCGCGCGTTGAAGGGCGAGCCAGGAAAGTTGTTCGAGATCAAGCTGCAGCCTGCGCCACTGGTCAATGGTGCGGTGCCACATCCGATGTGGGTGCACATCCATACGAAGCGGCCGGTCTATGCATGGCAGTTGGCGACATTGGATGACGCCGAGTTCGCCGCTTGCCACGTGAAATCCAACGAACAGCGCGGCTACAATCGCCTCTGGCAGAACGCTCGAGCTGCAACAGGCCACGATGACGTCGTGATTCACCGCGGCAAGCTCACGCCTGCGTTCTGCAAATCCTTGTTAGGTGCCGCTTTTAGCGGCTACCCAGGCTATCCTTTTACCGAGACGGAGCACGGGATACGCAGGTGACTCGACACGAGACCAGTCAAGGCGTCTCGGCAGAGTGCCGCTTGTGGTGACGGCATCGGTCTTCTTCGCATCCGAATCCTAGTGTTCGAATGAACCGCACCTTGGGCCCGCGGGCACTAACTCCTGGGAGAATCGAGGCGCGGGAAGAGACACGCGCTCTATCTACACAATCGCAGGCAATCCGTTTTCGATGCCGCACGAGCAAGCCCCCACTACGAAGCGATTCGACCGAGTGCGAAGACCAGCGCTCGGGTGACAAGCGGCCCCATGGCACGGTGTGCTTTAGTTGGAGGGACAAATGTGTCCGGTGCCGACGGCGATCCGTTCGAATGTGATCACGAACGGCGGCAAAGACCTGTCATATCCTTGCGAACTGGCGGGCAAACCTTCGGCGGGATTTTAGGGCGCTTTTGCATGATCCGCCCCCAGGAAGACAAGTATCCTGGGCCGGTTTGACGAATCGAATTGGCGATGCACAGTGCGGTTGCCTATCCATGCTGCTCTTGGATGAGGCTACGATGGCCCCAGCATCCCGGCTTCCACGGCCCCCAGAAGGTGCTGGGGCTTTTCGTTGTTCCTTGAGCGCGTTGGGGCGCGCCCGATCTCGATCCGCGCCGGTGCTGGGTCCATGTCCGGACGATCTGTCGTTTGGTGGCGCACCGGCCCGGCGGCATCAATGTTCCCACGACCGCTCGGCTGAATATCTTCGGGCACATCTGGCTCGATAACGCCATCCTGTAGGCAGACGCCTATGACGGGTGCAGCCAGCTTTATATGGCGGCTTCCCCCTGATCGATGCGGAAGGTCAGTAGGCCGCCACCGTTCCGGCCAGGGCCGAGTCGCATCTGGTCGAGGGTCGGGTGGCTCAGCATCACGGTCATCACTTCCTTCATTGATAGTAGTCCGCCACGGATGCTGGCGCGGCAAAGGCATGGCTTCGACGGGCGCGTCGCGGGCTCGCGTGGTCGAGCCCTGCCTTGACGACGGCGCTCACGGAGGCGCAGCTGAATCGCATTGAGCGCGCTCTCGTAGGCTGATTCCAGCCGATTGCGCTCGTAGCGTCGCGCCAGAGCGATAATGCCCGTGGCGAAATAAAAATACTGTTCGGAATACGGGCGCTCGCGCATCAACCGCTCGACCGGCATGGCGAGGCAGACGCATTCCGCGCTGCCATCTTGATCAAGCTGGCCGGCGTCATATTGACGTGAGGCCTAGGATTGGGGTGTGCTCGTTCAACGTAACATGGCGACTGCGCTTGGAACGCCGCGCCTGGCTGGCGACGTGGTGATTCTGCAAGATGTCGACCGCGCGATGGCAGGCCGGATGTCCACCTGACGACTGATCAGCCGGCGCGGCGCCAAGTAAAAGGTCTTATCGACTTTGACACGATAAGCGGGTGCACGTTTGCCGTTTTCCATTCGGCATATTCGAATAAGGATTTCGTCGGGAGTGGCGCCAATGGCGCGCTCGATCTCTTCGAACATCTCCCGGCGGGATTTCCCGCCACGGCGCATCGGCCGGCCGGTTAGCGCCTAAAGCAATTCACCAATCGCGCTATTGAGACGGCCTCGCCCCGCCCACGCTGCGAGAACATCGGCAATCCAGGTCCTAGGGTTGACGCAAGTGCGGCTAGCCAGTCATGGCGGGCAGGCTCGCCTGCTACGTATGGTCCCTAGCTCAGTTCTACCGTGCTCAGGCCTGAGCAATCTAGCGTCCTCGGGTCTGGCCACATCGCGCCACGTCCGGCAGTCCATAGCTCGACCTTCCAACGCTTGCGAGCACTTCAAGTCTCTTATGCTGCCACTGCGCGCCTTCGATCCCCATTTGTGCCGGCTCGATCCTTGCTCATCACTCGTGAGCGAGCCCGACGTTGCTCGTCGGCGTGCGTTATTCGATCCGCTGACCAATCTCGATCGGTGATGGTCAGCGGCAGTTCGAAGATGATGTCAGTTGACACAACCGATCAGCGCTGCAGAGCAATGAAGATATCTGCGCGGCGGCTCTGAGAAGTCTTATTGTTCGATCCCGCGGTCTGCGAGCAGCCGGTGCATGACTTCGCCTTTGATCTCGCCAGCGATTTGGTTCCGGATTTGAGCTCCGAGCACCCGCTCGGCATCTGGGTCGCCTAGCAGACCGTGCTCGGCCAAGCGCTGATCCAGGCGGCTTTGAAACTCCTCACCCATGGCTTCGACGAGCCGATCTTGCATTGCTTCATATTCGTCCGGAGCGATGCGCCTCAGCACCGTCTCCCAGGGTTGCCAGCGGGTTGCCATGTAGTCGGTGAATTGGTTCGCTTCCTGCTCCCGAACCAGGTCCAGCGCCCGCGCCGCATCATCCGGGGTCACGTGAGAGACCGACAGGAAACGCATCTCAGGGGCGACGTGACTGAGCTCCAGCGGCTCGCGCAGGAGGTGTTGATAGGCAAGGTAGACTTCGACATCGTCTACGTTCGGGTCGACGCTGAGGAGCGATTCAACCCTGTCGCGCGCGATCCCGTCCAGCGCCTCGAGGCGAAAAGCAACGCGGGCGCGCTGGATCAGCTCGCTAAGCCGATCATCATACGACCCATTCTCGACCTCAGCATTGAGGCGCGCGGTCCGCATACCGTTCCAGTGCAGGGTAATACGATCCTCGCAGCTCGCGTTGGCCTCGGAAGCCTGTGTGAAAAACTGCTCGCGCAGTCTCGGATCGGCCGCCGCCTGCCGCAGATCGTCAGCCACTGCCTGCCGAAACTCGTCGCTGCCCTGGTTTACGGTCCCTCGTAGCCTCTCCAGGAAGCGGGCGTAGTCCTGAGCGCCCGGCTCATCCGCAAAGTGCTGCCATTCGGCAAGCGCTGCGAGGTCGTTCCCGAGCCAGTGCGCCGCAGCCTCGTGCAGAGACCGTTGTTCAAGATGCGGTGCCGCCAGGTGAGCGCGGACCTCGTCCGGGAGCGGGTTGTCGGCGAACGCAAGCTCCAAATTCGGGTAGTTTAAACTCGATAGGAGATCCTCAGGCAGGCCGGTCAGCCGGTTGCCGCTCAGATTGAGCGATTGAAGCCAGCCGGGAAGGGGTTCGGGGAGGCTGATCAACTGATTGCTGCTGACATCGATTTCGATAAGCCCCGATGGGAGGACGGGAAGCTCGGTCAGCTGATTGCCGCTAACCGCGAGCGAGGTGAGGCCGGTCGGGAGCGCGTCGGGCAGGCTGACGAGTCGGTTATTGTTTGCGCTTAGGATCCCGAGCCCCGCCGGGAGATCTGCCGGCAGACTGGTCAACCTGTTATCGTTCGCTTCCAGGCGATAGAGGCTCGCCGGGAGCACGTCCGGCAAACTGGTCAACTGGTTATGGCTAACAAGAAGTTCGTTGAGACCCGGGGGCAGCCGAGCGGGCAGGCTGCCTAGCTCGTTGTGCATGGCGCGCAGTTCCCTCAGCCGGGGCGGCAGGGCGTCGGGCAAAGCGGTCAGGGAGAGGGATGACAGATCTACCAAATGCGATCCAATGTTCTCCGCAGCCCTAATTCGTGAGCGCCCCTGTCGCCGATTCTCGGCTTCGCCCTGGCCCTCTTCGGCGGCCCAGTTTTCCAGGATGCGCGCACGCGAAGAAGCGGGGGTCCGATATCCTGTCAAGGCTTCGACCCAATCTGCCAAGGCTCGGTTGAAGCCGCCGAGGTAGCTTTCCTGCTCCCCATCTTCAAAAGTGTCGAGGGAGGAGTTTGCACTTCGCTGTGCCTGTCCTGTGTTCATCAACTTTCTTCACTGTTGGAATCAAAGAGTACGCCCGGCGCTTCCCAAGACCGCGAAGCAGGCCGTTGCGCAGCGCAACGATCGTTCGAGCGAACGCAGACGCTCAGGGGCTACCGACTCCTGGCCGAGCCGGTAAGCCTCACACGAGGTCCTCCGAGGCAATTGGATCGATCCTGTTGCCAGGCTTGCTGCCACTTCGTGACCAGATAAGTCCTGAAGACCGTCATCGTGGAAGCTTTCTGAGCTTAGCAGGCCTACCTGTCGATCAGCTGACGAGCGTTGCTCCAGGTTGGCCAGTTCGCTCAACCGTTGTTGCCAAAGTAGGTCACACCAACGGCTGAGCGGATCAACCTCTTCAGATGAGTCGGTGCCGACTGCTTGTTACTTGGGGAGAGACGTCGCACCTTTTGGAAGATCGCAGCGCTTGCTCTGATTGCTAGAACGCACGGGTACGAATGGATCGTATCCTCAGCCAGGATCCACAGCCCAGTTTCAGGTCACGACAGCAGTGTCGTTTCCGACGCGTGGTTGCAGTTTTTGCCGATCGGACCTGTCAGCTTATGGAAAGCTAGATGTCTTAAGCCCTCCTATCTGTCGTCATGGACTGAGCATGCTCGGTCTCGCAAGGGGGTGGGGATGGATTCTTTTCAGGAGCGACAGATACAGCGGGGTAGTGCCAGCCTTTCCGCGTCTTCCGGCCAAACCGACCGGGAAAATGAGGCATCGGCGCAGTGGGACGGAGTTGTGTCAGGCTATGCAGAAAGCCCGGCGGATTCAGCTCATGCGAACGGAGAAATAGACCAGACGCTTGAGAATTGGGCTGCTGAACAGCACGTGGGTCCACTGGAGGATCGGGAAGAGGCGCTAAGGCGAGTGAATGCTCGGGATGAGGTCGCGAGACTGGATCTCGAATCATTGTCTCTTACCAGTCTGCCTCGACTTCCGACCGAAATCGTCGTGCTCGAGGTCCCCTTCAATCGGCTGACCAGTCTGCCCGATGGTCTGCCTGCTTCGCTCCAGCGTCTCGACATCAGGGGCAATCAGCTGACTAGTCTGTCGGCTCTTCCGGCCGAGCTCAGAGGGCTTGATGCAAGCTCAAATCGACTGAGGAGCCTGCCCGAGGTCCTGCCTACAGCGCTCCAGTTCCTCGACGTCAGCCACAATCAGTTACCGAGCCTGCCTGAGACTCTCCCTGCTTCGCTCCAGTTTCTCTATGCCAGCCACAATCGGTTGACGGGTCTGCCGGAGGATCTGCCGGCTACGCTCCAGTTTCTCGACGTCTGCCAAAACCGCTTGACGGCTTTGCCGCAATCTCTCCCTGCCATGCTCCGGTTTCTCGACGTCAGCGAAAACCAGTTGGCGAGTCTGCCTGAGGATCTGCTGACGCAGTTGGGCGCAGGTGCCAGGATAGAGCTGGGTGAAAATCCCCTGCCCGAGCAGGTGCTGACGAACCTGGACACAACCCTCCGCGCCGAAGGGTATACCGGTCCGACCGTCTACCTTTCGCGCGATGACGAAAGTGATTTGTCCGGGACAGACGATGGACAGGCCGATGATCTCGCTGAAACAGTCGCAGCCTGGCTCAGGAGCGATCCGAAGCAGGGCGATCGAGAGGTACTGGCCACTTGGCAGAGCTTTGCAGAAGAGCCGGGCGCCCAAGAATACGCGTTTTTCCTCGAAAAGCTGTTCGACTCGGTCAATTCTGGCAATGAACAATTCCAGCAGTCGGTCGCTGACGATCTGCGCTTGGCGGCCACCAACCCGCAATTGCGCGCGCAGTACTTTCAACTGGCTCTCGACGCCAACCAAAGCTGCGAGGATCGGAGAACTTTGACTTGGAACGGCATGCAAACCGCGCGGCTCATCGCAGACGTCGAGAACGGGGCCTACGACGATACGGCCCGACTTCCCGATCTCGTCGATCTTGGGCGCATCATGTTCCGTCTGGACGCGCTTGAGCGGATTGCGCGCGAAAAGACTCACTCGCTTCAGTCCGCCTACAACGTCGAAGACATCGACGCCGTTGAGGTCTATCTTGCTTATCAGAACAAGCTGCGCGACCGGCTAGGACTGCAACACGTCGCGCCCGCTATGCGCTATTTTGAAGTCTCCGGCGTCACCGATGCCGACGTTGACAGTGCGGAGACCTCCGTCCTGACCAAGGAGGCGGCGGAATTCGCCGGCTATTTGGCGACGGACTGGCAACCTTGGGACGGCCTGGTGCGGCGAATCGCTCCTGAAGAATATGCCATGATGCAGGGCCAGCTCATTGATGCAATGGGGGAGGAGTTCGACAACCGGCTGGAGCAACAACTCGCCGACAAAGGCTTGGCCGGGAGTGCATCTGATCTCGTCGAGGATGCCAAGCGAGAATTGGGTGCTGAGATTCGCAAGGAAATCGCCCGCGAGATCAAGGGCGCTCTAAGAGACAAGGTGCTCAATGATCACGGCGTGAAGCTCTGAGGCCGCCTTTGCTACAGCGAGAAGCTAAAGGAAACTTAAGCTGATTGAGCGCGTGGTTGACCGTCGATAAAGATTTCCGCCGCTTTGCCAAACACTTTAGTTTGCGAAAACTTCCTCGTTGGCGCTCTGATTTGCCGCAACTGCAATCTCACGTTCACTTGGGTGCGGACGCTGGGTCAGACAGAGGAGCGCGATGTAACACGCATGTTCATAAATCTTCGTAGACGTCTGGCTCGCCCCGAGAGCGATCATCCTTTTTACAACGCAGCAAATGTCGCGATGGGATCCTGGCCGATATCCTGAGTGGCGGTTGTCTGGCTTTAGCCGCGCGGTGCTTTTCTCGGCCGCGGCCCAGACTACGCGAACGGCATCAGCATACATGTGCGCAATCCCCGCGCCAACGAAACCACGCCGAATGCCAGAAATAGGCCGTCAGTAAGCCGGCGGCCGATGACAGGGATGTTAGCGATCGCATCATTCCCAGCGGAGGAAGCGGCTCGTATCAAGCCGCCACCGTGCGAGCCGTATGCTGAGAGAAGGAAGGCGCCGAATAGGTTGACGAATAATGCATCAAAGCCGGCAAGGCCAAGGCGACGTCTGGCGGGACAAGGCGCGGGGACCTTATGTGCTGCCGTCCACAGCCCTGCACCTGCGGGGAGCAGGATTGTGCTTGTAAGTGGCGTTCCGACCCGTGCCCGAATCCGGGGCGACCAGATCAGTGCGAAGAAGATCCACCGCCGAACTCCTCAGGCGTTGCTGCAAAGGGGATGGCCAGACTGGTTAGTTGGTTGGCATCGACGGCTAAGCTCCAGAAAGCTCAGGCAGGCTGGTTGCTATGAGCGCGGGGCTCGCGAAGGGCAGCCGGAAGGGCGGGAGGACTGATCGATGGGTTGTCGCCGATGATCAGGTAGCCGAACAAACGAACGGAATTCACCGATCTCTGCGGTCATCGCATGCGCCACGAAGAGTTCGCTTGCGCACTCGATGAGGGATGTGACGGGACGGCCGGGCGTCACTCGTCCGGTCAAGGAATGCAAGTCACCCGGCCCCGGCCAATGCAGTCACCGCGTTCTCCAATTGCTCCGATTAATGCGTGAGTCCTCGAAGCCCGCGAGAAGCAACCATGATTGGCTCCGCTGATTCCGAGCGACTGATGGCCAGAGCCGCGGAGATATCCCAATTCATCCATTCCGTAGATGAGCCTGATCAAGAAAATCAATTGTACCACTTATGGCGCCTTCATATATCCGTGGAGGACGGCTCGGGGCCTATCTACGGGAGTGACTCTGAAATGAAAAAATTGCTGTTTGTAACCGCGAGCGCCGCTGCGTTTGCAACGACGGCGCTGCCGGCCTTTGTTGCCGAGGCCGCCGATCAACCCGTCGCCAGCAAGGTGCAGCTAGCCGATACGTCATATCCTCAATGCGCGGAGGACCCGTTGGATGGCATCTGTGATCTGTTTTTTTGTTTGACCGATCCGGCGTGCGTACAGCACTAACGACGGAAGACAAACCAAGCCTAGAACGAGGATAGAGGCACCGGCCGCTCGCTGGACGGCGGCCGCGTCCTCCTTCTCCGACTATGCTGGCAGATTGCTAACTGCACTTTCTTCAGCGTTCCCTCCGGCAATAATTCTGCCCCGCAACATTTGGGGGTAGCAATGCCTGCGGATACAGTTACGTGGCATGTTGGTACGCAGCCGGAGCGCGGTCAGGCAGGCCGAGAGCATAGGTGTGCGTAGGTGTTAAGCGGATACTGTTCCGCCGACTGCGTGAATATCGTGGCGAACTTCTGCCCATCGCACTGTCAAGAATGGTAGCGATACAGCCGGCTTCCTGTTCTTGCCGCGAATGATGCAAACGCTACAAACCTCAATCGCCGTGGTTCCCAATGGTCGTTCCTGCTGGTGGATCGCCGCGATCGACGCCAGCCGGTTGCCTATCACTATGACTCCGCTCCGCCGGAGCTTTGGGGGCGCCCGGAAGGACAGCGTGGTTGACAACGATCAGGCAACGCGCGCCGCTGAGCTCCACTTTGTCACCGAGGCCAGGAACGAGATATCAACGCGGTTGAAATCGTTGAGTTGAGACCTCCTGCCTAATGTTGTCTCGGCGCGCTTCAAGGTGAAAACCCATAGCGCTACGTCGAGTTTGCAATAGCCAAACAAAAATCGCAAAATTCGCACTGGTGTTCAGCCAGCACGCCACGAAACATGATCTCTCATGTGAGAAGTCGGACGACAACCTACCAGCCTTGGTGAGTTGATGAGCGTGCTGGATCGTTCGATTTGAAGCCAAGCAATAGTACACGGAAAGTCCCGGCGAGCACTCATCGATCGTTTTTTATGTGAGCTCGCATATCATCATCGTGCAAACGGAGCTATGTCGGCTCTTTCAGCCTAAGCAGAGCTCATTTCCTCTATCCGCTAGATATGTCGAACGACAGCACGTTATCACCGGTTTTCGAAATCTTGCATGCGTATTGGCGCTCCGATCAGTGGTTGCTTCTCGTCGTTGTCGCAGTGGTGCTGATCTCAAGCGCGACCAGCGTCGCAGCGCCCTATGTATTTTCGTGCCTCATTGACCGCCTCCCGCGGGAAGACATGTCGGTGCTTGCATGGGGGGTCGCAGGCTATGCGGTCCTACTCGGGACAGCCTCCGCATTGCAGCGCATGCTGCAGTATCTGTCCTTCATGACAGCCGAGAACCTGGGCTTCATCGCTGCAACAGGCTTCTTTGATCGCATCCTGAGGAAAACCGCAGCCTTTTTTCTTGAGCACAATCCCGTAGAGATACAGAATGCGGCCGCTCGCGGGCGCAGCGCCCTGACGGCTTTGGTCCAGCTTGGGATCGTCGTGTTCATCCCTGCTGCAACACAACTTCTGCTTACGTTCGCTACTCTCGGTGTGCTCCTCAATATCCAGATCGCTGCAATCGTCATCGTCTATGGCGCAGTTCTGATCACATTGACGTGGAGTTCCACGCGTCGCGCGTACGTGTTCCTGGAACGAGCCAGAGAAGCCGGACAGGACAATGCGCGTTTCGTTGGCAACGTCATGAACTCCATGGACACCTTGCGGTATTTCGGCAGTCATTCCTGGGTGAGCCAGCGCTTTACGATGAAGGCGCGGGAGGTGCGTGACAACTGGCGCGCCTATGTGTTGCAACGCGTCGCCTACATCGCCGTGCTCGGCCCAGCCGTCGCGCTACAATTTGCGGTCACGTTTCTCCTTCTCATACCTGAATACCAGGTTGGGGCGGTCACCATCGGGAATATGGTGCTATTCAACATGCTTCTGCTCCAGCTCAATATGCCATTCGAGATGGTTGCGCGAGCCATTTCTGACGTGGCGCGGTCGCGAGCCGACCTCATCCCTCTAGCTAGGCTATGGGCCGCACCGGAAGAGCGGCGACCATCTCACGCTCAAGAGTTTACGCCTTCCGCTGGCCAGCTATCTTTCGAGGGCATTGGTTACGCCTACGACAGCGGTCGTGGCATTACGAACGTCTCGTTTATGGCCGGGCGCGGTGGGATCACCTTCCTTGTCGGTGAATCGGGGTCGGGAAAATCGACAATCTTTAAGCTCGTCTTGAAATCGATTGAACCGGACTGCGGTCGTATTTTGGTGGATGGAACCGATATAGCGGGTATCGAACGCGCGGATTGGTATGCCGCAGTTGCTGTCGTGCCGCAGGACGTGATGTTGCTCAATGAGTCGCTAGCCGACAACATCCTGCTAGGACGGCCCCGCAACGAGGTGCGCCTTCGCGCTGCGTCGGAAAAAGCCGCTATTCTCCCCTTAATCGAGGCCTTGCCTGAAGGATTTGACACAGCCGTTGGAGAACGTGGTTTGAAGCTTTCCGGCGGAGAGCGCCAGCGTATTGCTATTGCCCGCGCGCTTTATGGCGAGCCGGCGATCCTTCTTCTTGACGAGGCCAGCTCCGCGCTCGACGAAGAAACCGAGCAGGACATTATGGACCATATCCGTACGCTAGCCAAAGATGTGACCGTGCTGGCGATCACTCACCGCAAAGGCGTGGTTTCTACAAGCGACGTCGTGGTCGACCTGGCCGACTGCGGCTTGTCAGTAACATAGGCGAGGGGAATGATCGGCCCGGCGCGTTGACGCCACACAGAAGGTGCATTGCCGGACGAGATGCCTTCGCAGTTCAAGGAGCGACCCACGTCATAGAGACGATCCTCGGCATCTATGAAGGAGTTGGCGGCCCCGTGCTCCGGTAGACGTGAAACATTCTAGGGTGCCGATTGCCAATATGCGATGCCGGGCGGCAGGGACGGGTGTAAGATTGGCGATCGGCCGGCTTGCGGTCGGAGCAGGCTCCTTCGTCTTGAATTCACGCTGCACCAGACCGGAATTCTGCGCATATGTGCCGAGATTGATGAGTTCGTCGAAGACAGACATCGACCCACTTCCCATTACTTGTGTCCGGACGGCAACATCGGTCACGATGCCTCCGCGGGCATTGGCGAGATGGACATGGTCCTCCGCCGTCACGCTGATCACAAGCGCCGCCCTTGTACGCATACGCTTGACCACGAGCTTGGGTTCGCAACTCAGAAAAGCGGTAGATGCGATCTCTTCCGGAGGGCAGGCGGGTGCTTCGGGGCGTGTCGCCGCGTGCCGACGACGTTTATCTTATCCCGGCGAGCAGCCGCCTTACTCATGGCGTCCGCTTTGCCGATCGCGGGTGTTGTTCAACAATCGCCCGCCGAGATTCTTGAATCGCGGACGGCGCGATGTCGGTCCTGCCACCGACGCGGATTTTCTAACGAAGCTCTGGCAAAACGGGATCGAGTTCTTCCTGCTCAACCGTCTTGGCTTCATCTTCTGCCAGGTACGCTGCCAGCAGCGCGATACCGGACTCTGGTGAGCATCTGGCGGGTCCGGAGTTTTTGGACGGCACTTGTCCCGAGCGCTCGGCAATTTCGACGCTCATCAGGCGGGGGCGGATCGGTCGACCGACGGCGCGCTCGATGGTGTGGAATATCCGGTCCCGTCGGGATCGATGTCCGACCGATGGAAGGTCGGCGTCTGTTCGGATACCGACCCTACGACCGTCCGCAGCGCCTGCTGGGTGGCGAGCGAGGAGTAACCGCCGACGTACGTCGTCGTTCCCAGTCGACGGGGTCCGCCTCGGCAATGTGCCGGTTGAAGCTTGCGAAGTTTTCGATCGTCAGAATGTACGCCGCGGCTCCCGAAAGCGGTCGCGATCTGCTTCCTTGGGAGTGATAATGTGGAGAAATCCGGGAGAGGTCGGCTCCCTCGAGGTCGAGTTTTCCCGCGAGCAGCAGGCGGTGCGCGAAGCGCTCCCGTCCGATTGCCCGCAGTGCCTCGCCCGGGCGGAAACCCCAGGATGCCTCTCAGGAGCCGCACGCCCGCACCCTCGATGCGTTCGAGCGTCTTGCTGTGTCCCACCGTTCGTCGCGAGAAGGTCTTGTAGTCGACGTCGAGATGCTTGTTGTCGAGGATGGCCTGTCTTGTCAAATTTGCAGGAACAACTCGGCCTGCCGAAAAGGCACTTACGCCGCGCATCTCGTCAATTTCGAGCTGTTCGAATTGCACCCGTGGCCAGACGCGCCGCAACGCCCCGCTTCTTCAAGGCCATTGCCGAACGGACAGGCTTATAATGGAGCATGCTTTCCTGGCATGTGGTCAAGTAACCGAAGATCCTTGACGAATTGGATCTCACCAGGATCATCTTTGACCACTCTGAGGACCGCGGCTCGGAGCCCGGCTTGGCTTTCGGACAAACAGGCCACCTCGCTTCGTGGCGGCCAGGTGCTTCGATCGCGTGTGAAGCGCTGCGGGCGCCCGACAGTCTGATTGGCCTGGTAACCATCGACGAGGTCTTGGGTACTCTCGGAGTACTCCGCGCTGTCGCCGCTCTTGATGGTCGCGCGATCGACCTGCGTAAAAGGCAGCAACCTACATTCTCGCCAGACCGCATGAGGCGTCACGCGATCGGCCGGAAGTGACCCGTGATCATATTGTCCAGCGCTATGGCGGGCTTTGCTTGTTTACAGCGCTATTAATTTTGAGCGGTGCCGTCTCCGGCATCATTAGCATGGCAAGGAGCCCAGCCGCGCTAGCGACAAGCATGTACCAGGCGGGCGCAAGCGCGCTCCCGGTAAGATAGATCAGCCAGGTGACGACTGGTTGAGCTGTACCTCCGAAGAGCGCTATGGCAAAGGCGTAGATCGTCGCGAAGGCGCCACCACGAATGTTCTTGGGCAAACCTTCGGCCATGCTCACATAGAAGGCGCTATATGGAATCGTTCCGATGAGTGTGAGCGCGCCAAGACCCCCGAGAAGTGCGAAGGCACTGCGGCTCTCTGAGATCCAGAAGAACACCGGATAGGTCATCAACAACGCAGCGATCTGCGGCCATATCATGATGTGCCAGCGGCCCGCGCGGTCTGCGAGCCAGCCGCCCAGCAGTGCGGCAGCAATTCCTACCGTATTGCTAACGAGCGTGGTGCCAAAGGCGAGAGGCGCGGAAACGTGCAGGGTGCTCAGCGCATAGGTGGTCATATATCCCGTGACATAGGTAATGATCGTGCAACTGGCCAAGATAACAAATCCCAAGCTCATGATGCGGCGCGCGGCAGGCGATTTCCCTACAGTCTGGATGACCAGAGCCGGCGCCTCAGGGCGGTGCAACGTTTCGGGCAGGGAGCTCCGCAACCAAAGTCCGAAGGGCAGCGTAGCGGCGCCGAGCAGCAGCGCGATCCGCCATCCGTACACATTGAGCGCCTCGCTTGTCATGGTCAGCGAGAGTATTTCTCCAACAAGCGCTCCGGCCGTCGCAGCGATCTGTTGGCTGGCAGGCTGAAATGAGACAGCAAGACCGCGCCCTTCGGCCGGGGCCGCTTCCATCAAATACGCGGTCGTCGGACCAACCTCACCGCCCAGCGCGAAGCCCTGCACCAAACGTGCGAAAATGACCAGCAGCGGGGCGGCAATTCCTATTGTCTCGTACGAGGGCGTAATACCCAACAATAAGATCGCGACGCTCATCATGGCAAAGCAGACGGTCATCGCGGGCCGGCGGCCGGCCCGATCCGAGTACGAGCCGAGCACGATGGCCCCGATCGGTCTGGTCACAAAACCCGCGCCGAAGGTTGCTAGCGACAGCATGAGGCTGGCGAACGGGTCGCTTGTAGGGAAGAACGCTTGTCCGATCTGAATCGCGAAGAAGCTATAGGTCCCGAAGTCGTAGAATTCGAGAATATTGCCGATCGTTGCACCTAACACGGCGTGGCGGGTCAAGCGTTCGTCTGCGGCATCGAGGACTGGATCCGGCTTCTCCTGAGTAAATTGCTTGACCATCATCGATCCGTCTGAGGCGCGATCGCCGGCCTGAGCATTTTAAGTGGCCAGGTTGCAGTCGACCTGATCTACACGTCGTCTAGTATGGGGTGGCCGGCCGCGCGTCCCGGTTGTTTTACATATGCCTGCATGCCAGGACGAAGCTCACGACGGCGAGTGCAATAAGAATGCCTGCCTCTTGCGGCCCCATTCAAAGGTTGAAATGATCGCGGCAATCGCCAGTAAAGGTGAATAAGGGAACGCGTCGTAACTGTCAGGTGGGGCAATCATTGTGCTCCTGTGCATGGCGAGTGTGCGACAACATTGGTGGGCGCCCAACAAGAAGCGCCTGTTTTCGCACAGAAGGACAGTCGCGCGTGGATGCTGCCTTCAGCTGGTTGCACGCGGGCGGACGCATCAGGCTATTTGGCCCGTCTTTTGCTCCGCTCGTTGTGAGTTGCGCGCAAGCTGCCTGCTTTGTCGGGATTGGTCCGCTGCACAGTGCAGGGTCTTTGCGCGATCAAAAGACAATAGGAGCTCGCATTGTTGGCGGTACCATGAGAACGATCGACATCGTCTGGCGCCGAGGGCTTCGGGCGGTCATTTTCGTTAGGCGCTAGCTGCTCGGCGGGTCGCAAATGGAAAGCGTAACGCGCCAGAGTGTGATCTCCAGCAAGTCGAAATCAAAGTCACGAACAATGGGGAACACACCTGCCTGAGTGGATCTGGTTTCATCGAGATCGACCCAGGGAAATAGCCTTCCGTATTGAAGTGCTGCTCGTCAGGTTTGGGCACCGAGGGCGCGCAGCTGGCGTCTGATCGATGACGGCTGCGCTTTCGCTGTCGCATCTGCCTCCACGCGCGCTCGAATTGCATGGCGAAGCACGCCGGCACTCAATGTCTTGAATGGAACATGTAGCATGAAGACGAAGACAATTACGACCATCGTGCTTGCGGTGGATGCGTTGCTATGTTCGCCGAGTAGGGCCCTTGAAACGTACGATGTTAGCGATTCGAACGTCGTGCCCTTCATCCGAGCACGGATATTCGGTCCCGGAGATGGCCCTTTCTGTTGTGGCGGAGGTGACGAGCCGGCGCATTCAGTTCGGGATCTACCGCAATGGGAAAAGGACCATTCGCTCGCAGCGATCCGCTATTGGGCCGAAATCATAAGGGTCAAACCCGGGCAGTCGCCGGCCGTCGTCAACATCGGCGGAATTCAGGGCAACACGGCATGGGCCTCAGTCCAGAGGTCGCCTGATGGCGAGAACAAGGTGCAGGCGGCAGTCACCGGTCAGAATCCGGGCGAGTTGAACCACGGCGCACATGGTATGGTTGCGATCGGCGAAATGGGATTTTCATCCGAAGCGTACATGCCATCGCAATTGCCAATGACGCCGAAGATCGGTCTGGCACCTGTTATGATTCATGAGGTCGCTCATCAGCTGGGAATGGCCGGTACCATTGACGGCTATGATGGTTGGGCCACCGAGCCGATATCACCGTACTTCCCTAAAGCGATAAATGCCTGGACTAACCATTTGTATGACGACAACGGCAAACAAGCCAGGCCGGGGCAGGTGATCTATTGCTCCACCTGCCTGAATCTTCCAGCTGGTGACGTCTTTGACCTGCGCCGTGATCGTGGCTACTTCGCCGGAAAGCATGTGAGCGAAGTGCTGGCCGGTGCCATGCCAGGTATTCCGGTGCGAGTGAAGGGTGAGTACGGCGGGCTGGATGTCCCCTTTGTCTCGCATAGCGAGCTTAAGAACAGTCTGTTGAGCCACCAGCAATACCGGAACTACACCGCCCCAATGGAGGCGGAGATTGCCGCCTTTCAGGACATCGGCCAAAGCATTGATCGGCGTAATCTGTTTGGTTACTCCATCTATGGCAACGGTCGCGATCTGATAAACGACAATCCGTTCTTCGCTCGGAATGCTGACGGTACCGCCTATCTGCCAAATACGTACAATACGGCTACTCTCGGACTGGGACTGCACGTCTATGGCAGCAGCAATACTGTAGTCCAGCGCGCCGACCTGCTTTCGCAAGGACCAGGGGGCGCCGGCATCCGCGTCGACGGCGAAAACAATCAGATAATAATTCCGCCCGGGACCCGCGTGTATGCCGACGGCGCCTATGGGCGCGGTGTCATGTTCGCCTATGGCAGGGATCACGCGTTTACTCAGCGTGGGGACGTGCAGGCTCTCGGCGAGCATGGCATCGCGGCAAGTTTCGATTTTGGTAACAATGCGATGGGCAATAACGATGAATATCGTGGTTCGTATATTCGCATGATTGGCAATAACGCGGCGCCGATGCTGAACGAAATCGACGGTCCGCTCGTCAATAAGTTTGATCTGACCGGCCGCCTGGCTGGCAGTCATGCAGCGATGTACATGTCGAACAATGGTTACGTCGGCGAGATAAATGTGATGCGTGGCGCAATGCTGTCGGGGGATATCCTGTCTGATTACAACCAGGTTGACGATAACGGTTCTCCGCGTCTGACCAAATTAACGTTCGGTTTGACGCCTGACGCGAGCGGTCACTCAACGCAACAGCCCGATGCAAGCTTTGCAGCCCGCTATGATGGTAATATCATTGGACGCAACAACCTGTCGCTGCAGGTTTCCGGCGGCGTCGTGTCGTTTACCGGCCATCACGAGGTATACGACGCAACGGTTGCGCAAGGCGCAACTCTATCAGGCAACGGCAGTTATCTGCTCAATGCTAATGGTCGCTTCAAAAACAACGGTGCTGTCGCGCCGCTCATCGGCGGCCTTGACAACAGCATAATTGTGAACGGCGACTATCTGCAAACCTCGACCGGTGGTTTGCAGGTCGCCGTAAACGATGCTGGCGCGTTCAGCCGCCTCATCGTGAACGGCAATGCAACGCTCGACGGTACGCTCACGATCACCCCGCAGCGCGGTTGGTATGGCAGCGGCTTTAGCGTCTCCTCAAATCAATGGCTGAACGCAACAAATCTTACAGGCTCGTTCGCGAACGTGACGACATCGCTGCAATCGCCAACCTTGCTGGCGAGTGCTACGGCTCAAGGTGATAACATCTACGCCTTGACACTCTCCCGCCCATCCGATGCCTATTCGCGTTATGGGGCTGACGCCAACAGCCGCCAGGTGGGCGCGGCGCTCGATCGAGTAGCTGGCAACGGGGCTACAGGGCTGCACCCGCTCGTCGCGGCACTCGACTTTTCCGCGCCGGATGGCACGGCGGTGACATCGGGGCTGCGTCAGCTTTCGCCGTCCATCTATGCGTCGGAGCAGAGCAGACGTGTCAATGACAGTTTCTACGCGCGTTCGGCAGTCTACAACCGTCTTGAACAGGCGTTTGGGGGCGCGTCAACCTCAGCGATGGCGGTGATGGGTTATGGTCCTGAGCCGAGGCGAGACGGCAATTCTGCTTCTGCCATTGGTTTGGTCGGCCCAGCTTCTTCTGACCTGCCATCATATGACCTGCAAGGTTATGCGGCGTGGGCTTCTGCTTTTGGCGGATGGACGACCCAATCGGGTGATAGCAATGGTGCAAGCACCAGATCCACCATCAGCGGCTTTATGACCGGGATCGACACATCGGCATTTGACGACTGGCGTATCGGTATTCTTGCAGGCTATAGCCGTTCCCTTTTCAAGGTCGGCGCTGCTTCGTCGTCAAGCCGCAGCGACAATTACACGTTCGGGACCTATGCCGGCACTGAGTGGGCCGTGCCGGAAGGGGCCATCGCGTTCCGCTCAGGCATTGCCTATACATGGCACGATCTCGAGATGACCCGCAACGTTAGGTTCCCAGGGTTCAACGATAACTTGATCTCGGATTACGATGCAGGCACTTTCCAGATTTTTGGAGAACTTGGCTACAAGCTCCATCTTGGCGACGGGTCGGTGATCGAACCCTATGCCAATCTCGCTCATGTTCATGTCGCGACGGATGATTTCAGGGAGAGGGGACTGAACGGAGCGGCGCTTAGTGTTCACGGTGACACGATGGATACGACGCTTTCCACTCTCGGCGTCTACGCGAGCGCCCGTTTTCAACTTGGCCAGATAGCCACGACTGCGCGAGCCGATATTGGCTGGCGTCATGCCGTAGGAGACCTCATTCCGCTGTCGGCAGCCAACTTTGCTGCTGGATCCAGCCCTTTTGCAGCTTCAGGCCTATCCATTGGCAAGGACGTGGCACTCGTCGAATCCGGTCTGGACTTCCGGCCTTCGAGCAACAGCACCCTTGGCATCGCCTACCAGGGTCAGTTCGGTTCAGGCATCACCCAGAACGGACTGAATGCCACCTTCAACGTGAAGTTTTGACACGCACGCAATGCATTTTGGCCGGCGTGCTGCACAGCAATGAGAGCGCGTTGATTTCAATCCAGATCTCGTCGACAAGAACCTGGCGCCGTCGATCGAGGTCAGCCTACCTGAGCGCCGGTGCTCCCCGGGCGAATCTGCGTTGGCGGCCATCCCCTCGTCGGTGACGATCTGGATCGCGCCCGCGTAGTCCTCTCCGACCTTCGACAGCAGAGCGAACGCGCTGTTCGGCGACACGCCGTAGATCTGTCCCCATTTCTGCAGGGTCCGGTCGTTGTCTGGAAGCAGATTCCAGAGATAGTTGGCCACCTTCGCGCCGGAGTGCTTCTTGGCGGCGAGCGGCAGGGACATCGAAAGCGGAATCTGGACCCTGTCGGCCGCGAGCCAACGATCGGCGTACTCGATGTCGAGGACGCCGGTATCCTTCTGCTCGAGACGGCCGATCGGGACGCCGCCCATCAGGACGTTCATGAATTTGCTCATCGCCGCCGTCCCTTGAGGAAGCTCGGCTCGTCGAGGGCGAGATCACCGGTGTCTAGGTCGTCGTTCCGGGCGGGATGACCCGGCAAGCTGTCGATATTCAGGTCGATCCCCAACGTGGCGAAGGCTTTGAGCACCGTTCCGAGGCTCGGGTTCTCCAGGCGGCCGGTCTCGAACTGCGAAATCCACTCCTGAGTGGTCCCCAGCGTCTCGGCGAGTTGCTTCTGGGCCAGCTTTCGCCGATTCTATTGGAACGGTCGGCCAAAGCCTTTCAGCTCCGTGCTCAAGGACGCAGTCATCAGGTGGGTCGGCGCGGAAGGCATCGAGATATTCAACACAAGCGGGCTTAGGGTGGCAGAGCCGTCCTTCTCCCCCAGCCGGACGCGGTGCTCATTTCAGTGCCGCGACGATCAGCCAGACCTTGGTGATCTGAACGAACTTCGCCGCGCTGGTTGCGCGTCTCGCCGCGGGCGACGACCGTGCCGCGGTCCGGATGTGTACGCGACGGGATGATCTCGACGTTTTCGCTGTCGACGTGCAGCACATCGCCTCGCCGGGGGCCAATCGAACTGGACACCGCGTCCGATCGGATTTGATGTCGTTGAGAACGGTAGCAGCGCTTAGCTCAGCTATCCATTCTCTGAAAGAACGCGTCGCGTCCGCCCCACTTCGATCATGTTTTGCTCCCGTGCGATGGCGAGTGTGCGACGATAATGGTGAGCGCCGCACAGGCAATGTTTGTTCTGACACAGACGGTCCGCCGCTCGCGCATGCTGTGTTCAGCCGGTCGGGCATCGGCAGAGGTATCAGGCGAGTTGGTCCGGCTTTTGCTCCGCTGCTCATTGCGAGCAGCCGTCCGGTTGTCGAGTTTGGTCTGCTGCAGCAGGAAACTTTCCGCGATCTGGCGGTAGAATCCGCGCGGAGCCGTCATCGTCACGAACCGTGATAGAGCAACGCGGCCTGTTACTGATCTGTCGGCGGAAAACGCTTATGCTTGCTTATGGCAGACGCAGACCGGAGTAGCTGAAGTTGCAGCTGATGAGTAACATCGCGAGATTGAACGAATGTTCGCTAGCTCCGGGTTGTTGCAGATTGATTCATGGCATGGCCGCCCGGCGCCGATGATGCCGAGACTACCCGCAACGATTGATCATGATGTCGCTCCGCGCCGGGCCTTCGGCGAGCTAATGTTGAATGACGAGGACTACGATTTCAAGCGCCTGGCCCGAAGGCGATTGGCTACTCTAACTGTCACGGCGGGCTGCACGAAGTCATTGCATCCGCCAGAGACGCCGGCAGGGGCCGTTTCTAGGGCCGTTTGGGCTTCGTCCGCCTTGCCTGGGCGCATTGAGGGAGCGTACCAACGGACTTCCAGAACGCCTGTGATCAAAACCTTTCTCGCGGTTGCGATTCTGATATCGGCGTTCCTTGCGATGCCGACCCGCGCGCAGGACGCGGCTGCTCCCTTCGATGGCGACCTGCAGCGGCTGGCCGAGATCCTCGGCGCGCTGCACCATCTGCGCGGCATCTGCGGCTCCAACGAGGGGGCCAAATGGCGCAACGAGATGCAGGCGCTGATCGATGCCGAAACCCCCTCCGGTGCTCGCCGCACCCGCATGGTCGCGGGCTTTAACCGCGGCTACAACGTGTTCGCGCAGACCTACCGAAGCTGCACGCCGGCAGCTAACCTGGCGATCAGACTCTATATAGAGGAAGGGGTGAAAATATCACGCGACCTGACGGACCGCTATTCCAACTGATAGGCGGTCTCCTCGGCGTTTGGTCCGCAAGGCCCGAAACGAAACAAGCGGCAAAACGCGAGCAGCCGATATTGATTCTCGCGATATGCTGCAAGTCCGACGCCACGCATGTCCGGGAGCTCCAAGCGGATGCGAGACACCCATAATCGAACACCAGGATGCGATCCATGCTGCGCACCGTGGACAGCCGGTGCGCGATCACGATCGAGGTGCGGCCCTTCATCAGCCGCTCCATCGCATGCTGGATCAGCGCCTCGGACTTCGAATCGAGGCTCGAGGTCGCCTCGTCCAGGATCGCAGCAATCGCTGCGCAGGCAGATCGCGATCGTGCAGCAGAAGCCGATCCTGTTCCACCGCCGAGCGCTGGCGATTGAGCGCTGACGTCGCTTACCTGCCCTGGACCGATTTCATCGGGCGGCGACAATCACCTGTTGCGCGACTTGACTACCTTTAAAAGGGTGACGTGCCCGATCTGTTCGCGGGCAGGATTAACGTAAAGAGCACCCGCGCTACTTCGCGCCAATCTGCACTCTCAGCATGACACTCGCGTTTGATGCCGAACGCGTGGCGATTACCCGGCTCGACCCTGCCAAGACGAATTATTGTTCGGATAACGTGGGTTCAGGAATGACCGCGGTGCCGTGTTTGGCAGTTTGCTATGAGGCGATATGCATCTATTTGATGCTCATCTTGCGTTGTGAATTCTCGTTTCGGGCATGTCCCCGTTAAGCGATGGCTGACTGATGTCCGGTCTAGCCCATCAGCGGCTCAAGAGGTTGAGGTGCTCCGAGCTCGTAGGTGGGCCAACAGTCGTCACGCGGGACACGGTTGCTCTAGCCTTGTTGCGTTGGAATCCAACCTTCCAAGCATTTTGCACTACCTATTCACGTACTTGCCAAGCGATGAACCTGCGCGTTCATATGCCGCGTAGCTGTCATCAGCAGGCATCTTTATTAGGTGGCAGTGCTATCCGACGAGTGACGGACCGGCAGAACTGCTTGGAGAAAAACGCGGATGACGATCGTTCTCGTCCACGGAAATCCTGAAACCAGGCGATCTGAGACGATCTGGTCCCGCTTCTGAGCGACCAGAATATTGTCCGTCTCTGTCCACCCGGATTTGGATCAACTGTCCAACCTGGCTTTGATTGTTCTGTTGATGCTTACCTCAGCTGGCTTGTGGGCGAACTCGGGAAGTTGGCGCGACCAATCGATCTCGTGGGACATGATTGGGGTGGGGGACACGTCATGCGAGTCGCAATGGACTATCCCGCTCTGATACGATCCTGGGCGACCGATATGCTGGGCGCGTTCAACCCCGATACGTCTGGCACGACCTGGCGCAGGTCTGGCAGACGCCACAGGTCGGCGAGCAAGCGGTCGCGCAGATGGTAAGCATGCCGGCCGAGGCGCTAGCCCGAGGGTACGAGGGCCTGGGCATGACCGCGGCGATCGCACGGAAGGTGGCTGCTGCTGCAAACGGAGACATGGGCAGGGGCAATCCCGGCGCTATACAGATCGGCCGCGCAACCGATCAATCGAGATCTCGGGGCCGGCTTGCCGCGGGCAGCCGCCAAACCTGGCCTCGCGTTAATTGCGACAGAAGACCGCTACTGCGGCGGGGAGACGCTCGCGCGCCGATGTGCCGAACGCGCCGGCGCGAACATTGCTGTTTTGGAAGGGGCGGTCATTGGCGGATGTGTCAGCAGCCAAAGCAAGGTGCTGACGCGATCAATTCTTTCTTGGCAAAGCTGAACTAGGAAGCAGATTTAATTGATCGCCAATAGGCGACGATGGCGGCGCGGTGCACAGCCAGAAAGTCTCTCGCACGTTCGCCATAACGGTTGGAACGTATCGGAAACCCTTTAAGCCGGCGGAACCAGCCTTCAATAACATTGCGCGCCTCTGTAGCAGCGTCGATTGAAGCTGTGGAGGGGCACTCTGTTGGATCTGTCTGGAACGATAGGTTTCGCGTCGTGAATGATAGGGCACCCGGCGATGGTGACGACCTACTGGATTCAGTAGGTTTGTTGTTCCCGGCCACGAGCTAGTTGTTGGCGCGGTTTTTGATAGACGCGCCTCGCGCACACAAGTGCGCGCCGGGACAGGAGAAATTCGATGCACTTGATCGCGCCGCACCGCACCTCGCTTGCGATGATCCTGCTTGCCTGCGGGGTAATGGGAAGCGCTAGGGCCGCAGAGCCGCCGCCGCCCGCCCAAGCCACGACTCCGGCCGGGCAGCAAGGCGGCGCCGGCCAGACGCCGAACATGCCGTCGGCGGCCGAGCGGCATCGCCTGCCACCAGACTCCAGCACCAAGCACTCGCTTGAGCTCCCTGGGCGGACGCTTTCTGTCGTCGCGACCGCCGGCTCCATCCGCCTGTTCGACGACAAGGGCGAGCCGCTGGCCGACATCGTCTATACCTCCTATCAGCTTGAGGGCACCGATCGCGGCACGCGCCCGGTAACATTCTTCTTCAACGGCGGACCAGGCTCATCATCGGCCTGGCTGCAGCTTGGCAATGCCGGACCGTGGCGGTTGCCGATCAATGCTGACGAGGTCACGCCATCGACGTTTCCAGAGGTGAGGCCAAATGCGGAAACTTGGCTCGATTTCACCGATCTGGTGTTTCTCGACCCCGTAGGCACCGGCTACAGCCGTTTCGTCGCGACCAGCGATGATGCGCGCAAGCGGCTCTATTCCATTGAGGGTGACGTCAACGCGCTCGCGCTGGTGATCCGCCGCTGGCTCGAAAAGCATGACCGGCTGCTATCGCCGAAGTACATCGCGGGTGAAAGCTATGGCGGCATTCGTGGGCCAAAGGTTGTCCACCAGTTGCAGGTGCGGCAGGGCATAGGCGTCAAGGGCCTGATCATGGTGTCGCCAGCATTCGACTACAGTGCGCACAGGAGCCTGCTGCACTATGCCGAAACGCTGCCCAGCTACGTCGCGACCCTGCGTGAAGCCGAGGGTCCAGTAAACCGAACCGATCTCGCTGACGTGGAAGCCTATGTACGCGGCGAGTTTCTGGTCGATCTCATCAAAGGCCAGGCGGATAAGGAAGCGACTACGCGTCTGGCTGACAAGGTCGCGGCGCTGACTGGTATCGACCAAGCGGTCAGTCGTAGGCTCGCCGGTCGCTTCGAAGTCACCGAGTTCCGCCGCGAGTTCGACCGTAAGAACCGCAAGTTGATCGGCCGGTATGACGCCTCTGTGCGTGGCCTCGATCCATATCCGGAGTCCGATTTCCAACGTTCCGGCGATCCCTCTGGCGATACGCTGGTGGCGCCTCTGACCAGCGCGACTGTCGATCTCCTCACACGCAAACTAAGCTGGCGGCCGGACGGCTCCTATGAACTGGGCAACCCCAAGGTCATGGAGGCTTGGGATTTCGGCCGCAGCCCTCCGGAGTCAGTTTCGGAGCTGCGGCAAATCCTGGCAAGGGACCGGAACATGAAATTGCTGGTCGCACACGGGCTGTTTGACCTCGCCACGCCGTATTTCGGATCACAAATCGTGCTCGATCAATTGCCGCCATTTGCCTCCACTCCGCGCATCAAACTTGTGGTCTTTCCGGGCGGCCATATGTTCTATTCACGAGACGCCTCGCGGCAAGCTTTTCGTGCGGAAGTCGAAGCGATGATGAAGTAACGCCGCCGACGAACTTGGTAACAAGCAACCTGGCGTTCGCGCAAACATCCATGATTTCTCAATGCGGATGAAATCCTAGCGCCCGCTTCGATCATCAGACGCCTTCGTCTTCAATCAGGTATGGCTCGAAGCCAATTTCGTGTGTGAACCAGGTATTTCTCAATGGCTTCCAATATGACCCGTGCTGTGGAACGTCTCGCAGCGTTCCAAGCACAATGCGGCGCCCGATACCGATGGGAGCAGCTCGTCAGGCGCATGAAAAAAATCAACGACTTGGTGTCGATTGAGCCTGGCGACCTCATCTAGAGGAGCGGAAACGATCGTGCGTGAAGGTCGGTACACTGGAACTACCAGTGGCTGGTCACAGTGATTTTGACGGCTTGATATCGAGCCAGCTTAGGATCGGCAAGTTTTCTGGCGGCAAAGGAGCGGCTCGTTCTGATCATGGGAACCGAAGCGCCCAGCGAGCTGTGCAAATGTTAACGACGTGCAGGACATCGTCCCCGGCGCGATGGTGAAGTAGGCGCCGCTCCCTGTATCACCTTTCGACCTCGGGAACGTGATCGTTCCCGAGGTGTTGCGTTCAGCGATCGTCGACGATGCATTTCGACCAGAAAAGATCGCTCCGAGAAAATGTCTCAAGCGTTATCCTGCTTTTACGTAGCTGCGCCGGGCGCGCAAACGTTTGGTAAGGAGAAAGCGGTTCTCCTGCACTCATTTTGTTCTCGGATCTTGAGCGGTCGAATCTTACTTGCGCATCATCGTCGACGTGATTTCAGCCGCGCAGGAACAAACCACGCATTTCGTTTTGAAGAAGAGAATACCGCTTTCCCGGACTGGGCAAAAAAGAGTTTGGCTTGGACTCGCTCGCCCGCAATTTCTTTGAGACACTTGATCGTCAGCCGATGGTGCTTGCGAGGGGAAATTCTAATGATTTGCACCGACGTCTTCGACGAAATCAACGCCTGCGCATTGCGAACGTCGTGTCGCACGATCTGCTGTTGACGCACTGGTCGTGCGTCGCGGATCGGAATTGCTGACCGCTCCGACCTTTCAAAAACATCCGAACTGACAAATTGTCAGTCGGTCATTTCCCAACCCGCTGTCCCGCGCAGCGTGAATGCATCCTGCTGCCACCTCCCGTGGCGCGCGTCGTCACATCCCAACCGAATGAGGACATTCGAATGACCGCCAGCAATGATCCGATCAAGTTCGCCTATTGGGTGCCCAACGTCTCGGGCGGCTTGGTTATCAGCAAGATCGAGCAGCGAACCGGCTGGGACATCGACTACAACCGCCGCCTGGCGCAGATCGCAGAGCAGAGCGGCTTCGACTATGCGCTGAGCCAGATCCGCTTCACCGCCGGTTATGGCGCCGAGTTCCAGCACGAGCCGGTCGCCTTCAGCCACGCTTTGCTCGCCGCAACCACGAAGCTGAAAGTGATCGCGGCGCTGCTGCCCGGACCGTGGAACCCGGCGGTCGCAGCCAAGCAGATCGCGACCATCAGCCAGCTCACCGAAGGCCGCGTTGCCGTCAACATCGTCAGCGGCTGGTTCCGCGGCGAGTTCACCGCGATTGGGGAGCCCTGGCTCGATCACGACGAGCGCTACCGCCGTTCCGAGGAATTCATCCGCGCGCTGCGCGGAATCTGGACCCAGGACAATTTCACGTTCCGTGGCGATTTCTACCGCTTCTCCGACTACACGCTGAAGCCGAAACCTGCGCATCCATTGCCCGAGATTTTCCAGGGCGGCAGCTCGCGCGCCGCGCGCGACATGGCCGCGCGCGTGTCGGACTGGTACTTCACCAACGGCAATTCGGTGGCGGAGATCAAGAAGCAGGTCGACGACATCAGGGCGAAGGCGCGCGCCAACAATCACTCGGTCAAGATCGGCGTCAATGCCTTTGCCATCGCGCGCGACAGCGAGGTCGAGGCCCGCGCCGTGCTCGACGAGATCATCGTCAAGGCCGATCCAGAGGCGGTCAATGCGTTCGGACATGAGGTGAAGAATGCCGGCAAGGCTTCGCCGGAGGGCCAGGGCAATTGGGCGCAATCCAGCTTCGAGGATCTCGTCCAGTACAATGACGGCTTCAAGACCAATTTGATCGGCACGCCGGAACAGATCGCCGAGCGCATCGTCGCGCTCAAGGAGGTCGGAGTCGATCTCGTGCTGCTCGGCTTCCTGCACTTCCAGGAGGAGGTCGAATATTTCGGCCGCCGGGTCATTCCGCTGGTCCGTGCGCTGGAGGCGAAAACCGCCGCGCACGCCCAGGCCGCCGAATGATAGGGAGCCTTTCGACGTGACGGCGATGGCAACGAATGCTGACGTCCTTGCGCTGGAGGCGGCTCCAGCGCAAGGCGAGCCGCGTGCAATGGGGGTGGTCGATGCGCCCGAACGGGGGCTCGCGCCAGCCGCCGATCGCGCGGTACGGCCGGTCCTGGCATTGAGCGACATCGCGCTGACATTCGGCGGCGTCGCGGCGCTGCGCGACGTCGACCTTGCGGTCGTGCCGGGCGAGATCCGCGCGGTGATCGGGCCCAATGGCGCCGGCAAGAGCTCGTTGCTCAACGTTATTAGCGGGCTCTATCGGCCCGACCGCGGGCAGGTGTGGCTTGGCGAGCGTGCGTTCGTTCAGGTGCCGACGGCGCGATTGGCTGCGCACGGCGTCGCGCGCACGTTCCAGAACCTTGCGATCTTCAAGGGGCTGTCGGTTTTCGACAACGTCCTGATGGGGCTCGCGCATCGCGTCCGCGCAGGTTTCCTGCGCCAGATCATCGGCTCGCCGCTGGCGCGCCGGATCGAGGCGGAGAACCGCGCCGCCGCCGAGGATGTCGTTGGCTTCCTGCACCTCGGCGACGTCCGTGAGCGCGCCGCCGGAACCTTGCCCTATGGCTTGCAGAAGCGCGTCGAACTGGCGCGGGCGCTGGTCGCGCGACCGACGCTGCTGCTGCTGGACGAGCCGTTCGCGGGCGTCACGTTGAGCGAGAAGCTCGAGCTGTCCGAGCACGTGCGCAATGCGCGCGACAGCTACGGCGCCACCATCGTGCTGATCGAGCATGACATCGGCGTCGTGATGAGCCTCTCTGATCGCATCGCGGTCCTCGACAACGGCCGCAAGATCGCCGATGGCACGCCCGACGAGGTGAGGACCGACCAGGCCGTGATCGACGCCTATCTCGGCGTCGCGCATCAGGACGTCACGGAGCTCGCCGTCTGATGTTCGACTATCAGTTTTTGATCGAGGTGCTGGTTGGCGGCCTGCTGTCGGGGGTGATGTACTCGCTGGTCGCGATCGGCTTCGTGCTGATCTACAAGACCTCGGGCGTGCTCAATTTCGCGCAAGGCGCGATGTTGCTGTTCGCGGCGCTGACCTTCGTCAGCCTGATCGAGCGCGGCATATCGTTTCCGGTCGCGTTCCTGGTCACGCTCGCGATCATGGTCGTGCTGGGCGTAAGCGTCGAGCGAACCGTGCTGCGGCCGCTCGTCAACCAGCCGCCGATTACGCTGTTCATGGCAACGCTCGGGCTTTCCTATGTGATCGAGGGCGCGGCGCAGCTGTTGTGGGGCACGCAGGTTCACGGCCTCGACATCGGGATCAGCGACGTGCCGCTCGACATCGCCGGGGTCTTCATCAGCCGGTTCGATCTGTTCGCCGCGGCGGTCGCGGGAAGCCTGGTGGCGCTGTTCGCGCTGTTCTTCCGCTACACCCGAACCGGGCTCTCGTTTCGCGCGGTTGCCGACGATCCGTTCGCGGCACTTGCCGCCGGCCTGCGGCTGCCACGGGTCTGGGCCAGTGTGTGGACCGCTTCCGGCATCGTCGCGCTGGTCGCCGGACTGTTGTGGGGCGCGCGTCTCGGCGTGCAGTTCTCGCTGTCGCTGGTTGTGTTGAAGGCATTGCCGGTGCTGGTGCTGGGCGGCTTCGATTCGATCGCTGGTGCGATCATCGGCGGTCTTCTGATCGGCGCTATCGAGAAGCTCGCCGAAGTCTATGTCGGGCCGCTGTTCGGCGGCGGCATCGAAGCCTGGGCCGCCTATGTCGTGGCGCTGGTGCTGCTCCTGGTGCGGCCGTCGGGGCTGTTCGGGCAGAAGCTGGTGGAAAGGGTCTAAGAGATGAGCGCAGCAGTACCGGCAGGATGGCTCGCGCCTGGCGTCGAGACCATTGCGATCGCTGCCGCAGCGGGGATCGCCTTTGGCGTCATTCCGGTCGCTGGCTCGGATTACCTGTTGGATGCGGTGCTGACGCCGTTCCTTGCGCTGGCGCTTGCCGCGGTCGGGCTCAACGTGCTCACCGGCTATGCTGGGCAGGTGTCGCTGGGCTCCGCCGCATTCCTCGCGGTGGGCGCCTATGCGACCTACAACCTTCACCTCCGGCTGCCGCAGCTGCCGCTGATCGTTGACCTTGTGCTCGCCGGCCTCGTCGCGGCCGCGATCGGCATCGTGTTCGGATTGCCGAGCCTGCGCCTGCGCGGCTTCTACCTCGCGGTCTCGACCTTGGCCGCGCAGTTCTTCGTGCAATGGGCGCTCACCAAGTTCGGCTGGTTTTCCAACGACAGTCCGTCCGGCGTGATCGATGCCCCGGTGCTGAGCGTGGCCGGTTTCGCCTTCACCAGCCCGGCCGGGCGCTATGTGTTCTCGCTGAGCGTCGTCGTGGCGGCGACGTTCCTGACCCTACGGCTGCTGCGCGCGCAGAGCGGCCGCAACTTCATCGCGGTGCGCGATCACGAGCTCGCGGCCAGGGTGATCGGCGTGCCGCTGCTGCGCACCAAGCTCCTGGCCTTCGCCGTCTCCTCGTTCCTGATCGGCATCGCCGGGGTGTTGTGGGCCTTCGCCTATCTGCGAACGGTCGAGCCGGCCGGCTTCAATCTCGACCGCTCCTTCCAGATCCTGTTCATCATCATCATCGGCGGGCTGGCCTCGCTGCGCGGCGCGTTTCTCGGTGCCGCCTTTATCGTGGTGTTTCCGTTGATCCTGTCACGCGCCGGCGCGGCCTTGCTCGGTGGCGTATTCGATTCGGGCGTGCTGGAGATGAGCCAGCGCATCGTTCTCGGCGCGCTCATCATCGCCTTCCTGATTGTCGAACCGCGCGGCCTGGTCGCGCTGTGGGACCGGCTTTGGAGTGCCGTCACGCGGCCGGCCGCCGTTAGCAATACATGACGTTTCGCACCACTGGAGAGTTGAAGATGATCATATCGAGATATCTGAAAGTTGCCTTTGCCGCAGCGGTCGCCTCCGTGTTGGCCGCAACACAGGCGGCGCGCGCCGACGAACAGTTCTTTCCGCTGCAAAGCTACCGGGTCGGCCCCTATGCAGCCGGTGGCACCGGCTTCTTCAGCGGCTTCATCGACTATCTCAATCTGATCAACATCCGCGACGGCGGCGTCAATGGCGTCAAGCTGACCTGGGACGAGGGCGAGACCCAGTACGAGGTCGAGCGCGGCGTCGAGGTCTATGAACGGCTGAAGGGGCGGCCCGGCGTTGCCGCCTGGAATCCGCTCTCGGTCGGCATCGCCTACGCCATGATCGACCGCATCACCAAGGACAAGGTGCCGCTCATCACCATCAATCATGGCCGCACCGATTCGACCGACGGCCGCGTGTTCCCCTATGTGTTTCCGCTGCTGCTCAATCCCTACAGCGAAACCTCGGGAATCGTGAACTACATCGCGAGCCGCGAGGGCGGGGTGGAGAAGCTGAAGGACAAGAAGGTCGTCGTGCTCTATCACGGCTCGCCCTACGGCAAGGAAACCATCCCGATCTACAAGCTCTTGGCCGATAAGTACCAGTTCAGCCTGGAGCAGATCGAAGTGCCGCATCCCGGCAACGAGCAGCAGTCGCAATGGCTGTCGATCCGCCGCGCAAAGCCCGATTACGTGGTGCTGCGCGGCTGGGGCGTGATGAATCCAGTGGCGCTGAAGACCGCGCAGAAGGTTGGCTTCCCCGCCGACCACATCATCGGCAACGTCTGGTCCAATTCCGAGGAGGACGTGATCCCGGCCGGCGACGCCGCCAAGGGCTATATCGCGATCACCACGCAGGCCTCCGGCGAGCAGTATCCGGTGCTGCAGGAGGTGATCAAGACGGTCTATGGCGCCGGCAAGGGCAATCTCGACGACAAGAAGCGGATCGGCAGCGTCTACCACAATCTCGGCATCGTGAACGGCATCCTCAATGTCGAGGCGATCCGGATCGCGCAGGCGAAGTTCGGCAAGCGCACCTTGACCGGCGACGAGGTGCGATGGGGTTTCGAGCATCTCCAGCTCGATCCGGCGCGGGTCGAAGCGCTCGGCGCCAAGGATCTGTTCCATTCGATCAACGTCACCTGGGACAATCACGAAGGCGACGGCCGCGTCACCTTCCAGCAGTGGGATGGCGGCAAATGGAAGATCGTCTCCGGTTGGATCGCACCGGACTGGGCCTTCCTGCGCCCGATCATTGAGAAGTCGGCGGCCGCCTATGCCAAGGAGCACGGCATCAAGGTGCGGACCTCCGGTGGCGAAGCCGTCAGCAATTGAGCCGCGCGCGATGCGGGAGCGATCCGGCCTCCCGCATCCGCCAACGCCATGGATTACGTGATGAGTGAAATCCTGCTTTCGGTCGAAGGCCTGGCCGCGACTTACAACCACGCGATCGCGGCGGTCAGCGACGTCTCGCTTGCCGTGCGGCGCGGTGAGATCGTCGCTGTGCTCGGCGCCAACGGCGCAGGCAAGTCGACCACATTGCAGGCCATCTCGGCGCTGCTCGCTGCCCGCCGCGGCCAGATCACCGCCGGGCGGATCGTGTTCGATGGCCGCGATGTCGCAGGCACCTCGGCGGCGACGCTGGTGCGCGCCGGGCTCGTGCCGGTGCTCGAGGGGCGGCATTGCTTCGCCTCGCTGACGGTGGAGGAAAACCTCATCACCGGCGCGATGGGGCGCGATGCGCGCCGGGCGGAGATTGCCGCGGATCTCGAGCGCGTCTATCAGCTGTTTCCGCGCCTGAAGCAGCATCGCCGCACGCTGGCCGGACTGACCTCGGGCGGCGAGCAGCAGATGACGGCGATCGGCCGGGCCCTGATGTCGCGTCCGCGGCTGCTGGTGGTCGACGAACCGTCGATGGGCCTCGCGCCGCTGGTCGTCGAAGGAATCTTTCGCGCGCTCCAGCAGCTGAACGGCGAACAAGGACTGTCGATCCTGATCGCGGAGCAGAACTCGACGGTGGCGCTGCGCTTTGCCGACCACGCGGTTGTGCTCGAGAACGGGCGCAGCGTGCTGGCCGGTCGCACGGCCGAACTGCGCCAGCGCGCTGACATCAAGACCCATTATCTCGGCGGATCGTCGCAGAACGATCAGGGCCAGAGGCGGCCACGCGAGGCTGTCGCATGATTGCAACCCGGAGAGACTGACCATGGCCAACGACAATCTCGCACGCAAGATCGACGACGACGTTTATGCCAGGCTCGATGCGGCCATCGACGCGACAGTGAAGGTGAATGCGGACCGCAACGACCGCGAAAGTCGCTTTCCGCGCGAGAATCTTCGTGCTCTGGCGGAGGCCGGCTGGACCGGCGTGCTGAACGAGCCGCAGTTCGGCGGACTCGGCCTCAGCCATCTGGATTTCGCTGAAGCCGCGTACCGGATCGGACAGGCCGATGCCTCCACCGGGCTCATCTACGTCATGCATGTCGGCGCGGCCCAGACCATCAACCTGTTCGGCAACGCCGACCAGAAGGAGCGCTGGCTGAAGGCGAACAATGGCGGCCTGCTCGGCACCTATTCGACCAGCGAACGCGCCACCGGCGGTCACTGGTGGTACAATCTGTCCGAAGCCTCGCGCGACGGCGACGATTATCGTGTCAATGCCGAAAAGTCGTTCACGACAAGCTCGGGCCAGGCCGACTATTACCTGGTGCAGACGCGCACGCCTGGCGCCAAGGACCAGGCCGATATCATCTTCTTCATTGTCGACGGCAAGGCCGAGGGCATCGAGTCCCGGCCCTGGGATGCGCTCGGTGTGCGGGCCAACCATTCCGGGGCGATCCGCTACAGCAACGTGCATGTGCCGCAGCGCGACCGGCTCGGCGCCGAAGGACAGGGCAAGGAGATCATCTATGACGGCGTCTCTCCGGTCTATCTGATCGGGCTCGGTGCGGTCTGGGAAGGCGTCGCACGCGGCGCGTTGAACGCGGCGATCGCACACAGCACGAGCTTCGTGCACAAGGACCGGAACAAGAGCCTGTCCGACTATCAGGCGATTCGCCAGGAGCTCGGCGCGGCCAAGGTGCTGGTCGAGACGCTACGGCCGTGGCGCAACGAGCTCGCGGGCAAGCTCGATGCGCTCTGGCGCGCCGGCAAGCCGCAAAGCGAAATCCTGATCCCGCTGACCGAGTTCAAGGTGCACGCCGCCGAGGTCGCCAACAAGGTCGCGGCGACGGCGCTGACGGTGACGGGCGGGTATGGCTATCACCGCGGTCCGATCGAGCGCGCCTATCGCGATGCCCGCGCGGCGATCGCGATGGGGCCGTCCAATGTCATCGCGCGCGACTGGATCGGAAAGGCGGTGGTCGGCCTGCCGCTGGAACTGTTCTACGAGGGCGGAGAATAGAGGTTGGCCGCGAGGCTGCCCCACAGGTGGTCGAAGCTACCTGGTGGCGCAAAAAGAACGTGCGGAAAACTCTGTCGCCGCGCCTACCAGACCGTAGGGGCTGTCGCATAGCTTGGTATCGTGATATCCAGCTAGGTGGGTCATGACCATGTTGTCGCGGATCGCACAGTTGTTCTTAAGCACACTCCGCTCGTTGCGGCAGCGAGTGGGGCACTGCATGTGCTCACCTTGACAGCTGCGACGGCGGGTAAAACTTGCTATCTTGGGCCAGCCGGATCATGGACACACCAAGCTTGCCTTGAGCTGTTCGGTCCGTCTGACCTAGCCCCTATGTCCCAAGAGGAATTGCTCTCAGCATACCAAAGTGGGAAGATCGACCGCGCCTGCCTGCCCGTTACCACGTCCCTGGTGGGAGCTACCCCGTATCTGGATCCGATCCTGGACCTGCCGAATGTAAGGATCGTGGCCGAATATCCCAAAATGCTCGGTTATAGCCTTCTTGTTCGTCATGGAGCGCGTCTGGAGGATATTAGAGAGGTCTTCGGGCATCCGGTTGCCCTTGACGAGGTTAAGCCTTGGTTAGATCACCGGCTGCCGCAGGTTCGACGTACCACGGTGGCGAGTAGTGGCGCCGCGGCGCAAGCCGTTGCCAACAGCGAAGCCTTGGACAGAGCTTCTATTGGCCCCAGAATTGGCGCGGCGATTTATGGGCTGGGTTCGCTGGTGGCTGGGATTGAAGAAGGCCCGCACAATGTGACGCGCTGGTGGGTGCTAGGCAGGGATATGCCTCCGCCAACCGAGAACGACAAGACGTCGTTGCTCGCGACTGTAACTGATGCGGATTTTGCCTCCTTACTTGCTTCCTTTGCTGGTGCCCGAGTCCAAATCCTGACGATTTACGAGCGACCGGCCAAAACGGGCCTTGACAGCCATCGATATTTAATTGAGGTCGCGGGGCATGCGCAGACGGATAGCCTTGCCGGATTGCTTCGAAAGCGCCCGGACATTCGCGTGCTCGGGTCATATCCGCGCCGGTACTGACAGCTTCTACTTGGCGCGATCCGAGCCCTTTCGGAACTCTTCGTAGCTCTACGAAGGAGATCGTGGAGCCGCTCATGGGGAAAGCGCCTGCAACTGCCGCGCGACAATCATGAACTGGCAGAATTTGTCGACAATGCGTTGCAGAACTACCTTGAGAATGAGGGTAGGCTGCAAGCTCTCGCGCCGCCAGCGGGCCCGCTCGTAGTAGGGAGCGAGATCGAAACGACGGGTGGCGAACCGCATCACAATCCGAGATAATGCAGGAGAGATCGCAGAAAGTACGAGCGAGCGTTCCGCTCTGCTGCGATCCCCGCTGATAGCTCGGGGCTCTCCGAATTCGGATCGGGCAGGAAGAGCCCGGCCTGCTGGTTCTCGCCTCGGTGGTATGTCCGCACGAGCGCTCTTTGCAACTGGTCGAGCGAACGGTCTGGTTTGATATCGACCGCATTGTCAGTCGTCCGTGAAGAATGCGGATTGACTTGAGAAATAAGCAGAATTGGTCTTGATGTAGTATTCGATTTTGCAGGAA